>NZ_JAUBPS010000085.1:0-24603 GCF_036700865.1 Microcoleus sp. S13C4 | reverse complement strand
AATTCCACCCCATCCCAATTTTTGTGCCTCGATCGCTGCATACCTTCTTTTATCCTTTTCTGATAAAGAGTTATAAAATTTCTTTATTTCCGACTCAATTGAACTAGAATAAAACATAGGTTTAAAGGTCAGATAAAGTGGTAGAATATAAAAATCCCTGGCGAGTTTCTATCAATTTTAGAGAAAATAGCAATCAGGGTGCTGTTTTTGATTATATCCAACAATCCATCAAGTTATTTATTTTTCAGTCCTAAGGTTTTAGATTTTAGAAGCCAAAACAGGTTTCCCAGTCAATACAGCTTGTTCGATAATGTCAGCGGCTTTCTTGACTCCGCCCGATCGCCCGATCGCCTCTTGCATCTCGATCGCCCTTTGTTTATACGACTCTTGGGTTAGGACTTTCACAATTGCCGATCGTACTTTAGAAACGCTCAATTCCTTCAAAGGAACCACTTCGCCAACACCCGTCCAAGCAATCCGCGCTGCCACTCCCGGCTGGTCATTTGCCACAGGAATTGCCACCATCGGTACTCCGTTACTCAACGATTCCAAAGTTGTATTCATCCCCGCATGAGTAATCGTGAGAGTGGCTTTTTGCAGCAATTCTAATTGCGGTGCATAGCCAACAACGATCGGATTTCCCGGCAAGGGCAGCAAGGATTCTGGACTCGCGCCACCTCCCAGGGAAATCACCAATTGAGCGTCTAATTCTTCACACGCAGAGGCGATCGTTTGAAAAACCTCCAACAAGCGATTTTGAATAGTTCCCATTGAGGCATAAATCAGTGGTTTGCCGGTTAATTGTTCAAAGGGAAAAGCTACTGGTTTGCGAGTCGCTTGGTTGTGATAAGGGCCAGTGAAATGGAAATAAGGGGGTAAATTTTGTCTGGGGAACTCTAATTCAGCCGGCTGCTGAGTGATTTGAGCGAGTTTAGAGTAATAATCGTTTGGGTGGGAGTGCAAAGGTAAGTTCCACCTTCTGCGATACTCAGAAATCCCTTGTCTAATCGGTCTTGCCAGCAAACTGAGTAACTGATAGCTGACTTGATTCCGTAAGCGTCCTTTCCAAGTCGGATCGTACTGCCAAAGGGTACAAATGGGTGGAATGTTGGGGTCTCGATTTAAGAGTAACGCACTGCAAACTGTGATAAAAGGAATGTTTATAAATTCTGCAATTGTCCCTCCTTCCAGCGAAACTTGGTCTACTAGCAAAGCTTCTACACCACCTTTTTTAATTGCCATCGGAGCCTCTCTGAGAATAGCATCCGAAGTCTTCGCAACTGCCTTAAAAGTATGTCGCAATGCCGCAAGTCCACTAAGTTTTCCGCGTTGGCTAAGGATTTCTGCAAACCAGCCGACGGGAAACTCTTCTTCAGCGAATGGCTGGAATTCTAATCCGGTGGCTAGAGTTTTTGCTTTAGCATCGAGCAAGCCAAATACCGTGACTCGATGACCTCGGCGAAGCAGTTCGCTGCCTAATGTTGTCATGGGGTTGAGGTGGCCGGTGTCGGCTGGACAGAGAATGCCGAAGTGGGTCATGAGTTAAGGCTCCTTTGAGGTTAACTTTTTTTATTGTAGTCGGGTGAGTGGTTTGTGTTGGGGCGTTGGGGCGTTGGGGCGATCGCACTTTTTGCCTACAATTTATTTTTGCTCTTCTAGTAGCTTAAAATCAGCGCCCAAAAGGATTATTTCCCAGCCAAGGCAGGTTTCCCAGTCAATACCACCTGTTCGATAATATCAGCGGCTTTCTTGACTCCGCCCGATCGCCCGATCGCCTCTTGCATCTCGATCGCCCTTTGTTTATACGACTCTTGGGTTAGGACTTTCACAATTGCCGATCGCAGTTTAGGAACGCTCAATTCCTTCAATGAAACCACTTCACCAACACCCGTCCAAGCAATCCGCGCTGCCACTCCCGGCTGATCATTCGCCACAGGAATTGCCACCATCGGTACTCCATTGCTCAAAGATTCCAAAGTCGTATTCATCCCGGCATGAGTAATTGTGAGAGTGGCTTTTTGCAGCAATTCTAATTGCGGTGCATAGCCAACAACGATCGGATTTCCCGGCAATGGCGGCAAGGATTCTGGAGTCGCACTTCCGCCGAGAGATATTACCAATTGGGCATCTAATCCTTCACAAGCAGAGGCGATCGTTTGAAAAACATCCAACAAGCGATTTTGCACAGTTCCCATTGAGGCATAAATCAATGGTTGGCCAGTTAATTGTTCAAAAGGAAAAGGCACTGGTTTGCGCGTCGCTGGGTTGTGATAAGGGCCAGTAAAATGGAAATGTGGGGGTAAATTTTGTCTGGGAAACTCAAATTCAGCGGGTTGTTGGCTGATTTGAGCCAGTTTAGAGTAACCCTCATTCGGGTTAGAGTACAGAGGTAATTTCCACTCTTCGCGATATTGGGCAATAACATCTCTAATTGGTTTGACAGCCAGATTTAGTAACTCATAGCTGACTTGATTGCGTAGGCGGTTTGCTAAAGTTGGATTGTATTGCCAAGGAGTACCAAACGGAGGAATGTTAGGGTCTCGATTTACCATCAAGGCACTGCATACTGTGACAAAAGGAAGGTTGAGAAATTCGGCAATTGTTCCTCCTTCAAATGAAAGTTGGTCTACGAGTAAAGCTTCTACACCGGCTTTTTGAATGGCGGTTGGAGCCTCTGTGAGAAGAGCAGCCCAAATTTGGGTAAATGTTTTGATAGTATATCGCAAGGCTGTCAGTCCGCTGAGTTTCCCCAGTTGGCCCAATCTTTCTGCCATTGAGCCTGCGGGAAATTCATCTTCAGCTAATGGCTGGAATTCTAAGCCGCTGGCTAAGGTGGTGGTTTTAGCATCGAGGAGGTTAAATACGGTGACTCGATGGCCTCGGCGAAGCAGTTCGCTGCCTAATGTTGTCATGGGGTTGAGGTGGCCGGTGGATGCCGGACAGAGGAGGCCAAAGTGGGTCATGAGTCAAGGCTCCGTGTGAGTTTAACCTTTTTAGCATTTAATCGGCGGTGTGAGAGGTTTTTGTTGGGAGTTGGGGTGTTGGGGCGATCGCTTGGAAAAACTCAGGAATGGGACGCAGGCTTTAGTCATTGCAGGAGAGTATTACCCGTCTACATTTGTATGCGCTCTGCGATACCTAGCCAAAAGTTCAGGTAATCTCCTCAACTAAAGGTTAGTTACTAGCGGATTTGGGTACTGTAGCTCACAATCAAATTCAATTAACTATTAAGGGTGCTAGTTTTGTTTTTGATAATATCACTGAACCAACCCCAGTGCAACAAAAGGCTCTAGATTTGCTTCGTGTTTCTCTAATTTATACGCAGTAAACCGGGGGCAAAAATCTTTATTTCAAAAGCTTACTCTACACTGAATATGCCTTTGATCAGTTGGGGCCGTTCAATGTAATTGGTGATTGATAATTGTAGGTGGGGTAGAAGGAAGGGAAACCCCACCTACAATTACTATTAACAGTCAAAATCAAAAGTCAACAGTCAACAATTAATTGTTAACTGTTGACTGTTAAACTGAATGCCTGTGCCGAACTCGCTAGAAACTGGCTGAATGGCTGTTCATTCTCTCGATTTTGAACTTTTGGAGAGCTTACCTTCAAAAGGTTGAACTCCACTATTTGGATAGTTGTCATCGCTGGGGCTAAAAATCCGCACCGCTGCTTCCGAAACGTAACGCATCGCGTTTGCCAAAGATTTAGAAAGATTCATAAAATCTGCCTCTCTTATCTGGGTTCTGATACTTTTAATATTACTCTGATTTTTGAGCTATGGATGACTTTAGCAATATTTATTTGAATTACTTATTGGTCTGCAACATTCAAGCAAGCTGAAGGTTTTAGGAATTACGCTTTGTTGGACGATCGACCTTTTGCTGGTAAATTTTTTCTTGCTAAACTCAAGCACTCGCGATCGCCCTCCCGACGCTCAGAAACCGGGTTGTCTAACTCTCTTCAAAGGCTGCAAGGAAATATTTTCGCAAAAAAACCGAAACGCTTGAGTGTTTGTGCTTAATTCCTGAGTTTGTTAAATTAAGTATTTATATTTGTTTTACCATAATATTAATGTACAAGTTAACCAAAATCCGCTATTAAAGGGCATAATCAGCGAATTTATCCGACAAATATCTGCAAGCTTTATCAAAAATTTACAAAAAGATATGGTGTTTGTCACTATAATTAAAAAAAAGAAGTTTGTTCGGGGTTTTTCTTATGAAAACTACCACAGAAAGCCTGCAGCTCACAGGTTTTGAAGAAATCTTAGAAGACCGGGAACTGACGGTTTCTTCAGCAGATTACAGCCTTTTGACCGATCTCTACCAGCTAACGATGGCCGCTTGTTACGTCGGGGAAGGACTCGACGGGCGGGCCGCGAGTTTTGAATTATTCGCGCGCAGGCTGCCAGAGAATTTTGGCTACGCGATCGCGATGGGCTTGGCTCAAGTTATCGACTATCTGGAGAAATTTCGGTTTTCTCCGGCGCAAATTCAGGCTTTGCAGTCCACTGGGATTTTTGCAGGTGCGCCGGAGCGATTTTGGACTTTACTCGCCACAGCCCGTTTTACTGGCGATGTTTGGGCGGTGCCGGAGGGGACGGCGGTGTTTGCCAACGAGCCTCTGCTGCGAATTGAGGCTCCTCTGTGGCAGGCTCAGTTAGTGGAAACTTATTTATTGAATGCCATAAATTATCAAACTTTGATTGCGACGCGGGCTGCGCGGCTGCGCGATGTGGCGGGCCCGGAGGCTAAGTTGCTGGAATTCGGGACGCGCAGGGCTTTTGGGCCTCAAGCTGCTGTGTGGGCGGCTAGGGCTGCCCTGGCTGCTGGGTTCGACGGAACTTCTAATGTTTTGGCTGCTTTGAAGTTGGGCCGCAAGCCTGTCGGTACGATCGCCCATGCTTTAATAATGGCTGTTGCTGCCCTCGAAGGCAGCGAGAATCAGGCGTTTGCAGCTTTTCACCGCTATTTTCCGGGGGCGCCGCTGCTGATCGATACTTATGATACTGTGGCGGCGGCGCGGATGTTGGCCGATCGAGTAAATAGCGGTGAAATGCAGTTGGAAGGCGTGCGGCTCGATTCGGGCGATTTGACGGTGCTGTCTCGGGAAGTGCGATCGATCCTTCCGGGCGTTCCTATTTTTGCTAGCGGCGATTTGGACGAGCGAGAAATTGCTAAATTAAAAAGTAGCGGTGCTTGCATTGACGGTTACGGTTTGGGAACCAAGTTGGTCAGCGGTTCCCCTGTGAACGGTGTTTATAAGTTGGTGGAAATTGACGGAATTCCGGTGATGAAAGAGGCAAGGGGCAAGGTAACATATCCAGGAAGAAAGCAAATTTTTAGACATATTGAAAATGGGCAAATTCTCGGAGATTATTTGGGATTGTCGGGAGAAACTATTCACAATTGTGATTCTTACTTACCATTAATGGAGTTGGTTGTCAAGGATGGCAAACGAGTCCAGAAACAGGAAAGTTTGGAGGAGATCGCCAAACGCACTGCTGCTTCTGTCGCCAGTCTTCGACCCGAAACTCGCCAACTTGACAACCCGATTTCGCCGTCGGTGGAAATTTCTACAGATTTGCAGAGTCTCACCCAAAAAACGAAAAAGATTCTTTAGTCATTAGTCTTTAGTCATTAGTCTTTAGTCATCAATCAATGCCGTCAACAGTCAACAGTCAACAGTCACAATTCCCCATTAACTCTTAACGATATTACCGATTACCTATGCAAAAGATTGCTCTTTTTGGAACCAGTGCCGATCCCCCCACAGCAGGACACAAAATAATTCTGAGTTGGCTTTCGCAACATTTTGATTGGGTAGCAGTTTGGGCGTCTGACAATCCTTTTAAGTCGCACCAGACTTCTCTAGAACACCGATCGGCAATGCTGCTGTTAATGATTCAAGAAATTAATTCGCCTCGACATAATCTTTGCTTGCATCCAGAACTCAGCAGTCCGAGGACGGTGGAAACTGTGGAACAAGCAAGATTGGTGTGGCCGAATGCAGATTTGACGCTGGTAATAGGTTCGGACTTGGTGGGGCAACTGTCTCGCTGGTACAAATTTGAACAATTGTTAAAACAAGTGGAGTTGCTGATAGTACCGCGACCCGGTTATCCGTCAGAGCAATTAGATTTGTGGCAGTTGAGGCGCATGGGTGCAGACGTGGCGATCGCATCTTTGAATGCTCCCAATGTTTCTTCTACCTTCTATCGGGAAACAGGAGACACCCAAGCCCTGACTCCGACCATCGAAGATTACATTAATAGGGAGCATTTGTACGCATGGCACGAGGCACAAAAAAGGGCGAAGGTTGCTCATTAGCTGACTTTAAAGTAGGAGTAGATAATGTGATTTTCTCCGTCGATGCCGTGCAGAACCGCTTGTTGGTGCTGTTGGTAATGCGGCAAGACGAACCGTTTATCGATTCTTGGAGTCTTCCCGGTACTTTGGTGCGGCACGGAGAATCTCTTGAAAATGCGGCTTACCGGATTTTGTCTGAGAAGATTCGGGTAAAAAATTTGTATCTGGAGCAACTGTATACTTTTGGGGAACCGGGGCGCGATCCTCGGGAATTTACCAGGGGCGATCGCTATCTTTCGGTGAGTTATTTTGCTTTGGTTCGCTTTGAGGAAGCTGAGTTAATTGCTGGGAGTGTAGTTGCGGGTGTCGGCCACCGCGTCGGCGGCATTGCTTGGTATCCCGTGCAACAAGTTCCAAAGCTGGCCTTCGATCACAATCAAATTCTCGAATACGGATATCGGCGACTGCGTAACAAACTTGAATACAGTCCAGTAGCTTTTGAAGTTTTGCCGGAGCTTTTTACTTTGAGCGATTTGTATCAGCTTTATACAACTATTTTGGGGGAAAATTTTTCTGATTATTCTAATTTTAGATCTCGATTGTTAAAATTGGGTTTTTTGTGCGATACCGGTGTTAAGGTTTCGCGCGGGGCGGGCCGCCCTGCTAGTTTGTACCGCTTTGATGCGGCCGCTTTTGCTCCTTTCAAAAATAAGCCACTGGTGTTTATCTAGCTGTTCCTTGGATGACATTCGGGGATCAATTTAGTAACATTAGAATAGAAGCTATTAAGGAGTGCAGACTATGAAAGACCCTGATGAATGCGCTAATATTCACGAAGTGCGGGAGGAAATTGATATCATCGATCGAGAAGTGATCGAAGCTTTGAGCAAGAGATTTCAATATGTCATCGCTGCAGCAAGGTTCAAAACGAGTGAAGCTAGCGTTAGATCGTTCGAGCGCTTTCACGATATGTTACAGAAGCGGCGCGAGTGGGCTCAAGAATCGGGTTTGAATCCTGATGTGGTTGAAAATATTTACCGGGATTTGGTAAATTATTATACTGAGGAAGAGTTGAAACATTACAAATCCAAGTAATCTTTCGCTACATTCAAATCGAGGACTATAGGAAAGTGAGTCCGCGCGGGCGGACTGTTAGCAATATTTATTAAGTGATTTGGTAATATGAAAATTGCGATCGCCCAACTCAATCCTACTATTGGTGATATCTTTGGCAACTCCAACCTAATTCTGGAGGCTGCGAAAAAAGCTGAGGTTGAGGGCGCAAACTTATTGCTAACACCGGAACTTTCCCTGATCGGTTATCCGCCGCGCGATTTGTTAATCAATCCGAGTTTCATTGCAGATGCAGGTACACAGTTGCAGCAACTGGCGCAAGCTTTGCCACGGGAGTTGGCAGTCATAGTAGGCACTGCCTTACCTAATATTAATGCTGTTAAACTCGGTGGAAAATCATTGTTTAATAGCGCTGTTTTGTTGCAAAATGGCGCCGTCAAACAAGTTTTTCATAAACGCTTGTTGCCTACTTATGATGTATTTGATGAAGATAGATATTTTGAACCGGGCGAAAACAGCAATTACTTTTCTATTGGCGAAGTCAAAATCGGCGTGACAATTTGTGAAGATTTGTGGAACAATGAGGAGTTTTGGGGTAAACGCAGTTACGCGGGCGATCCTGTTTCCGATCTGGCAAAATTGGGTGTAGATTTAGTGGTGAATTTGTCGGCATCCCCTTATTCTGCAGGGAAGCGGGGAGTGCGATCGGCGATGTTGCAGCACAGCGTCATCCGCTGCGGGATACCGATTATTTACGCTAATCAGGTAGGGGGAAATGACGATATTATTTTTGACGGCAGCAGTTGTGCTGTGAATCGAAAGGGTGATTTGATTGAGGTATTAGGTTCTTTTGAGACGGATTTTGCGGTGCTGGAATATGACGCAGCTAAACAAGATTTAGTTGGCAGCCATCAGCAAAATGCAGCAGGAATTGAGGCGACGCCGTTGAGTTTTTATCCTGCCGAGGGAGATGCAGAAATTTGGGCGGCTTTGGTTTTGGGAGTGCGAGATTATGTTGGCAAGTGCGGTTTTTCTAAGGTTGTACTCGGTTTGAGTGGCGGGATAGATTCGGCTTTGGTGGCGGCGATCGCCAGTTGCGCGATCGGGCCCGAAAATGTTCTGGGGGTGCTGATGCCTTCTCCTTATAGTTCGGATCATTCGGTTAATGATGCTTTGGAATTAGCCCGAAATCTGGGCGTTGCGATCGAACTCTTGCCGATCGGCGATTTGATGAAAACTTACGATCGCACTCTCGCCGATTTGTTTGTCAATAAAACTTTCGGGATTGCTGAGGAAAATATTCAATCGCGGATTCGAGGCAATCTGTTGATGGCAATTTCTAATAAGTTCGGACATTTGCTGCTTTCGACTGGCAATAAGTCGGAAATGGCGGTGGGTTACTGCACTCTATACGGCGATATGAATGGGGGCTTGGCGGTGATTTCCGATGTGCCGAAAACTCGCGTTTATTCGCTTTGTAGGTGGCTGAATGCTGGCGGATATATAGGGGCGGTGCCCCCATGCCCGCCCCAGGGAAAGGAAATTATTCCGGTTAATATTATTACTAAAGCGCCGAGTGCTGAACTGAAACCTGGCCAAATTGACCAAGATTCTTTGCCGGATTACGATGTTTTGGATGACATCTTGCAGCGGTTGATCGAATATCACGAATCTGCCCAACAAATTGTGGCTGCGGGGCACGATGAAGCGGTGGTTAAACGTGTAGTAAAATTAGTGAGGCAAGCGGAGTTTAAACGGCGGCAAGCAGCCCCGGGTTTGAAAATTAGCGATCGAGCTTTTGGTACCGGTTGGCGGATGCCGATCGCCAAATCTTCCTTCTATTAAACGCATCATTAAACGCAAAATGGTTAACATCGACGGTACTTTCGGCTTCGATTTTCTCCTGGGAACTCTCACCAACGACACGATTAGAGGATTTGCAGGTAATGATACTGTTCAAGGTTTGGGCGGAAACGACCGAATTTTTGGCGATCGGGACAATGATTTGCTGGCAGGAAATGAAGGCGGTGATACGCTGTCTGGCGGTCAGGGAAGCGATACAATCTATGGAGGACAAGACTCCGATTGGATGTTTGGCGATCGGGGTAACGATTTGCTAATAGGCGGCGAAGGCGGGGATATCTTAACAGGAGGCGCGGGGGATGATTTATTTGTGATTGAAAGAACCTCCGCCGCGTCTACTATTACTGAAGCCGATATAATTACAGATTTTGGCAACGGCAATGATAAAATTGTCTTGACAGAAGGCATGAAGTTTAGCGATTTAGAGCTTTCTGTTTCCGATAACCAAACTATTATGAAAGATAAAAATTCGGGCAAATATTTAGGAGTTGTTTCGGGAAATTATAATCTGAATGAATCAAACTTTATGTCGCTGTTTGGCGGACTAGATAAGGCTCAGCTTTTGCCAATTTCGGTTAACACGATTATAGCCGATCGCGCGATCGGATTGGAAGTGGCGCAAACTCCCCAAGAACAAGCGACAGGCTTAATGTTTCGCACAGAATTGCCAGACGACAGAGGAATGCTTTTCCCCATCGAACCCGCGCGAAACGTGCGTTTTTGGATGAAAAACGTGTTTATTGAACTCGATATGGTTTTTCTGCGGGAAGGCGTAGTGCAGGCGATAATTCCTAACGTACCGCCCTGTTTGAGCGAAACCTGCCCCAACTACGGCCCGGATGTCCCCGTTGACGGAGTGATCGAACTCAGAGGCGGAAGGGCGGCGCAATTGGGACTTAAAGTTGGCGATCGGATTCCCAATTTACCCTAAAAGATATATGATTTTATCGCAACATTCAACATTTGTGCATCTAATGAATCCTATTGAATTAAAAATAATCCCCAATCAAACTCAAGACGGTTTAGCTTACCAACATTTGCGCTTGCGAATTACAACTCAAGACGGTATCATCACACCCGATGATTTACAAGGTTTGAAACTTCCTCAAGACGTTCAATTGAGCCAAGGAATTGTCATTGAAGGTAGAGGAGCAATTTGGCTGTACGGGTATTTAGTACACGAATGTCATTCTGCGGCTTGGGCTGGATGTTACGATCCGCGATTAGAAGGTGCGGTGGTAGTAGCGACGCACAAGCACGAGGTATCAGTTGGACAGGTATTAAAATTGAGTTTACCAAGCGATTAAGACTCTCCTGAGTTTGAGGTGATAATAAATAAAAATAAAACTTCCCGTGGTAGGGGAATCTTAAAATCCAGGAGATTCGTGATTAAATTAGATAGAGCGTTTTGGGTTGAGGGGGTGACAACCCCGTCAGTGCTTTTTGTTCAATGAAGTTTTTCGTACCCACGTTCATCTGGGAGGTGCGGGTTTTCCGAAAATCACAATTGTCATATTTTACGCCCTGCTGGCAATTGCATACAGATTAGCTTTTCGGAGGCAAATTCGCTCGACTCCCTATGCTTTACTGCGGATTGGCGTTGGTTTGTTATTTGTTGCGTTTTTTGCAGAAGCGCTGCCTTTAAAAAACGAGATAATTTCGAGCTTGGTGGAGGGAATACCCAAGCTGTTGAGCAGGATTAATATAGCACTTTATTTGTGGTTTTTTTTTGTCATAGTTTGATAGTGCAATCGCTCAAATTTTCTAACAGGAAATCAAATCCCCAATGAAGTAAGATGAAGATTGGCAGTTGGTGGGGCGGATTTTTGAGTTTGTCGGTTTTTGGCAAATATTGTTGGTCAAACCTGCCCATACATAATTGTATAATCGGTTAAAACTGAGATATTGTACCATTTTAAGTTAGCCTTTTATGAAAAGGCAAGATGCCTGTTCCACCAGAAAATTTATATTTTGTGGAACAATCATCTTGCCTGTTGCTGACAATGGTGCAAAATATCAGTTAAAACAAAAAGTATCGCTGCGCCATTGGCAAAACTGTTGCCGGTTCGCAAGTTAACAATTCCCCATCCGCCCTGACTTCATAAGTTTCTGGATCGACTTCCATTTGTGGCAAATAATCGTTGAGTTTCATATCTCTTTTGCTAATTTGTCGCGTGCCGGAAACTGCTACAGTGGGCTTTTGCAAACCGAGCTGTGCGGCAATATCTCGATCGCGCGCAGCTTGGGAAACAAACGTCAGACAAGTCGCCCCAATCGCCCCGCCAAAACTGCCAAACATCGGCCTCATATGCACCGGCTGCGGCGTAGGAATGCTGGCGTTAGCATCTCCCATCTGCCCGTAGGCGATCGCCCCTCCTTTAATTACCATTTCCGGTTTCACCCCAAAAAAAGCCGGCCGCCACAAACACAAATCCGCCAATTTCCCCTCTTCCACCGAACCCACATACTGACTAATTCCGTGAGTAATTGCCGGATTAATTGTATATTTCGCAATGTACCGCTTGGCCCGAAAATTGTCGTTAATCCCCTCTGTTTCCTCCCCTTGGTTAGGGGGGGTTAGGGGGGGTAAATGTCCCCGCTGCACTTTCATTTTATGTGCCGTTTGCCAAGTCCGAATAATCACTTCCCCAACTCTTCCCATCGCCTGCGAGTCGGAAGAAATCATACTAAACGCACCTAAATCGTGCAAAATATCCTCAGCAGCAATAGTTTCTCTTCTAATTCTCGATTCAGCAAACGCCACATCTTCAGGAATGCCTCGATCCAAATGGTGGCAAACCATCAACATATCTAAATGTTCTTCTAAAGTATTGACCGTGTAAGGCCGAGTCGGGTTAGTTGACGAGGGCAAAACATTAGCTTGTCCGCACACTTTAATAATATCCGGTGCGTGTCCGCCACCCGCACCTTCGGTGTGGTAAGTGTGAATAGCGCGATTTTTGAAAGCGGCAATTGTAGCTTCCACAAATCCCGCTTCATTGAGAGTATCAGTGTGAATTGCAACTTGCACGTCGTACTCGTCAGCTACACTCAAACAAGTGTCGATCGTTGCTGGTGTAGTTCCCCAATCTTCGTGGAGTTTCAAACCCATTGCACCGGCCAAAATTTGTTCAATTAATCCTTGCGGTTGACTGCTATTTCCTTTACCTAAAAACCCTAGATTTACGGGGAAAGCGTCAGCAGCTTGCAGCATTCGGTACATATGCCAAGGCCCGGGAGTGCAAGTTGTGGCGTTTGTACCCGTTGCGGGGCCAGTGCCGCCGCCGATCATTGTCGTGACGCCGGAGGCGATCGCCACTTCAATTTGCTGTGGGCAAATAAAGTGAATGTGAGCGTCAATTCCCCCAGCCGTGAGAATCATTCCTTCACCCGCAATTACTTCAGTACCAGGCCCGATAATAATATCTACCCTATCTTGAATATAAGGATTTCCGGCTTTACCAATTTGGTAAATTTTGCCGTCTTTAATGCCGACATCTGCTTTAACAATGCCCCACCAGTCTAATATTAAAGCATTAGTAATTACCGTGTCAACAGCGCCGTCGGCATTAGAAATAGGCGATTGTCCCATGCCGTCGCGAATGACTTTACCACCGCCAAATTTAACTTCATCCCCGTAGGTTGTGAAGTCTTTTTCCACTTCTATGAATAATTCTGTATCGGCTAACCGGACGCGATCGCCCACAGTCGGCCCGAAGGTTTCCGCGTAAGCGCGGCGATCCATTCTGTAACTCATTCTCGCTCCTAATATTAATAAATTTTTAGTTAGCAGTTGAGACCCACTTGAATTATAGTATGTGACGAGTTCCTCAATCTGAAAAAGTAAAAAAAATACAACATTAGGCAAGCTTTAAAACCACGATTGGCATCAATTATTCCCAATCGAAAATCGAAAATGCTATGAAGGGGCAAATTTACTCCACCATTTTCTGGATTTCCCTTTTCAAAATCTCCAGATCCACCGTCATATCCATGCCAATGAAACTCCAATCTTCCCCTACATTGTTGTCCTCAACCATACGGGAGTATTCTAATCCCAATAGCTGGCAAATGTAATAGAAATATGGCGGAGTGTACCCTCCATAAAAGCATTCCAATACTTTCGTTCCCGGCTGACACCACAGCAAATTTGTAAAACCAGCCCCGTGAGGGCCGACAACCACCGCCGCTTCTGCAAACAGACGAATTTGTTCATCAACAGTGCGCGGGATATCTTCCAAAATTTCAAAATCAAATTCTTTCAAAACCTCTCGCACTTGTACTTCATTTTTTACCTTGCGCCGGCCGCTTCTAGACAAATAAAGTTTTCTATAAGGCTTTACCTTTTCCTTAAGACAGAATTTTTTCCGCAAAAGCTCTATATCGTAAGGACTGGGAAAATACCAGTCTTGATTGTTTCCCACCACCAGACTTTCTGCCTGATATCCCGTATCTCTAGCCCGAGTGTCGATTAGTGAACTTTCAGGAATACCGAGTTTGGTCATAAAGCCCAACTCAAAATCTGTATGTCGTAAAGGATAACAAATTTTGGCTTCTTGCCAAATTTCCTTACCTAAAGCCTCCTCAATTCGACAAAGTTTAGCCAGCACAAAAATGATAAAATCATAATAACTACACCACAAATGTGACCAAGGAGCAACTACAAGGGGATAGGTAATTTTGTTAGGTTTGTAAGGCCATTCCAGAATGCCCGCACCGCTAATGCGAAAATCCAAGTCTAAAAGCAACTTGTTATTTAGCAGCGTGTTGCCCGACGTACAAATACTTAGAGAATTTATTTTTTGATTCAGGGAAATCTTCCACACATAATCTGGGTCAAAAGACACGGTTTTTTCCGTGGCAAAAAACCGAGAAGGCACTTTATTTACCGAGGCTAATGCGGATATATTGATGGGTTCGTGCTGCTTTTTGTAAACGATGCTGTCATCTAACAATTTGATGCTGGTGCGTCGGTCTAACGGGGTTCTCCAGACACGCCTAGATGTTGCCAGCAAGCTCTGCTTCAACATCTGTTTTATCTGGTCAACCAATTTTGGGTTCATCAGGTGCTTGTGCTGTATATCTTTACAGTTTTTACAACCACTGTATATTGCCCAATACAAATTTTAACTCGCTCAAAAGTCGGAGATTGAACTAACAAAACAAAGCCAGAAGGAAGTTATACACAAGGCAGAAAAAAAGTTTTGAGCTTACTTTATCACTCTCCAGGCATAGGTCTGGAAATGACACCATGTTAGATTGGGGAGTGCGGATGACTTATTAGTATCATGGTGTGGATTTCCGACAGTTGCATTCTTTTTTTTAACTGGCAGAATTTTGAAGTTAAAAAGTTTCAAATTCCTAAATCAACAATCGTGAACGGTCATCGGGCTTCATACTTCAGCATCCAGATTACCGTTCACTTTTCCATTGAAGCCGTAGACTTCACGACTACCTACAAAAGGTACTAATTGCACCTCCCTTTCATCTCCTGGTTCAAATCTAACTGCTGTACCTGCGGGGATATCCAACCGCATTCCTTTTGCTTGTTCTCGATTAAATTCTAAGGCTTCGTTTGCCTCATAAAAGTGATAGTGTGAACCAATTTGAATGGGTCGATCGCCTTTATTTCCTACCAGCAAACGCACGGTGGGGCGATCGGCATTTAATTCTATTTCGCCTGCTGAAACAATCATTTCTCCGGGAATCATCTTTTCCTCCTATGAGTCTCTGTGGTTGATTTTTTAACGGATCGGATCGTGTACTGTTACCAACTTAGTTCCGTCGGGGAAAGTCGCCTCAACCTGGACTTCATGCACCATTTCGGGTATCCCTTCCATCACATCTTCCCGCGTCAGTAGAGTTGTTCCATAACTCATTAAATCGGCGACGGTGAGGCCGTCTCTGGCTCCTTCTAAAATCGCGGCGGAAATATAGGCTAGTGCTTCTGGATAGTTTAATTTTAAACCTCTTTGTTTCCGGCGCTCTGCTACGAGGGCGGCGGTGAAAATCAGCAGTTTGTCTTTTTCTTGGGGGGTGAGTTGCATTTTTATGGTTGTAAGTGCGATCGTATTATTTGATTATGATATCGTTTACGGTTGTTTCTGAATGATTAAACCGCAAAGGGCGCAGAGGCAGAGAAGAGAGAGATGAATAATCTAGTTGAGAGGGCAACTCTACATTGAAACTCAAAGATCATCCTATTTTATCCAAACTCTGGGCAAACAGCAAGGGCGTTGTGAAAATGACAAGCGCAGCAACTGCCAAATGTTGACAAACCAGTCTCTAGCTGCGGTTGTGGATGTACCGCGATATCGGCACAGCAAACCGTTAGGAATACGAGTCACGCCGACGGTGGAATTACCAGGATAAATTGTTGCCTCAGATGGCAAATCTCGCACTTTTTCCACGAGTTCTGTGGTTACGGGTTCGCCTACCCAAGCGAGGGTGGCGACTACGGGTTTTCCTGCGAGGCCGTGAGGGGTTTCGAGCATTTTTTCTCCACCTTTGAGCAATTGTCTGTCAATCCATAAAGGGCTGTTTTGTTGCCAGACTTCGGTGTGCGATCGCCATTCTCCAGACAAGAACTTTTCGCCCCTAGCACTGCGTCCAAATCGGGTAATTTCCCACAGTAAAATCATCGCTGTTGGTGCTAATTCTACCCGCAAATTTTGCCGATATATTGCGCCGTCAAAAACTATTGTTTCCTGGGGCAGCCATTCTAAACTAGCACCGGCTTCTAGTTTGATGTGGATATTTTGTTGTGATTCTAGTCCGCTGCTGCGATAGATTTTGCCAGCGGCGGCGCTGGTAATCAAGGCTTTGGCGTTGGGTTGGAGGTGAAAATGGCTGGAAAGTCGATCGCCCCCAACCACTCCCCCAGCCGTGTGCAAGATAACGCTGTGGCAAATCTCTTTACCTTCAGGATAAAACGGGCGCTGCACCTTCAGTGGTGCTTGCATTTGATTATGAATGATTTGAGTTGCACCGCTGCGGTTAGCGTAGACTAAATTGAGGTGGCCGTGCCATCCAGTTTGAATGTTATTTGTATGTGTTTCAGTCGATTTTTGTATCACAGTTTTTTATAATTAAATGTTAAATTGGAAAATTTTCTCATTTTTTTGAGATGTATATTTATTACTTTTTTGCTAAAATTACATAGTCATCAAGTGCATAATTGGAGTCATAATGTAACTTAAAGTGCTGGCGAAACAGTGGACTAATAAATTCCTTGAGAGGTAAATTTACTCTAGCAAACTTTGGATAATTAGGATGGGATGTCCTCCTACCAGTTGAACTTAAATATTTATACCAAACTAAGTTTAAGCCCAGTTTATCAACAAATTGTTGTACTACGGTTAGCTCCTGTTGGCAATCATCCACTCGACGAACATTGTATGGTATCAGCAACTTTTTTTCTTGAATAATTAGCAAAGCGTAACCCGAATCATTCAGGCTGCTGGTAAATATATCCTTGTAAATCTGAAGGGATTTTTCTCTTCTCTCCTCATCGTTAAAAAAACAGTGAGAAATCACTATAAAATCAAAGAATTTTTTCGGCAGTCTTTTAGATTGATTTTCCCCATCAAAGATACTAGAAGTGTCAAAGCGAAAGTAAGCATTCATCGCCTGGGGCTCCATATATTGCCGCCAAAACTGGAGTCCGCGATATTGAAAAGCTTTTTGCTGTTCCAGAGAGTAGTAGGATATGTGCATTGGCGGCATTGAAAAAAAGTCGCTACTGCTTTGCAGTAAAAAAGCTAGTCCGTAAGCAACTGTCCCCGGCCCAGCCGCAATATCAAGGATATTAACTTTAGTTGGTAATAACCCTGCCTTGTAAATGAAAAACCACGCTAGATATGTACAATAGACGTTATCTAGGAAATACCTTATTAAATAGATGTGAGGACTGAGTTCAAAATTGTATTGAGGATCTTGTCCTTCTTTCAGTTTTTGGATATCGTCAATAGCTTGTTTTAGTAAATAATCCACATTATTTTTTTCCCGGCTCAACTTATTAAGTTCGTTTTTGATGAAGCCAGCCAAATGTTGTTCAAAATTATTAAATACCTTGTCATCAATACCAGTGCATTGAATCATACTTGCATCGCATTCTATCAATTTGAAAGATTGTGAAACATATTCAATAAACTTTGTGTCTGGAAACAACGTTAATTCATCAATTCGCGCCCGCAAATCGTCAACTTGTCCGAAGCTCAGTTGCACTTCTAATTCTGCTAAATGCCGATCGGCTTCTTTGATGCGGTCATTTTTTTTCTCCAATAACTTCTCAAGCTGTAGGCGCTCTTTAAATAGCTTCTGCTGCCATGAGAGTTTGGTTCCGGAATTTTCTATTTGTTTTAACAGTTGTTTGGCAACTCGATTATTTTGACTCTTAACGGCTTCGTTAAACTTATGGGAACGCCACCAATTGACTACCGGATTACTCATAGCCAAATCCCTCTTTACCTTCCATAATCTCAACTCCCGGAAGCATCGCAATTAATTTATTTTTAAACTTGCGATAACTTTCTTGTTCGCTATTGTACCACCAAGCGTACTTTTGTTTAAGAGCTAATGCTTCCTCGCGAGTTGACGCAATTAACGATCGCCCGTTACTTGCATGAAAATCCTGAATCACTACGCGATCGGCAACTTCCAGCTTGCTAATAAAATCAGCTTCATCTTCCGGTAAAGTAGGGAGTAGTGGCGTTACAGTTATAGAAAATCTGACTTCGCAATTTTCTTGATAAGGAAAGCTGTATCTCAGTTTTGCAATCGCTTTGAGTCTCGCAGGGATACTCGGCGATTTTGGTTCAAAATCTTTCCTCACTTTTTCGCTACCAGTGGGAATGCTCATGTTAATTCGCAACCGCTGAAATTGCTGTAAAATATCAACATCTCTAGTTATCATAGGACTGCGAGTTTGGATAACCAGCGTCGGTTGATAGGAAACCATCACTTGTAACAAATGCCTAGTTAGTTGTTCTTTTGATTCAATGGGCTGATACGGATCTGTCACACTACTCATGTAAATGCTAGGTGGTCGAGCCGGGTTTTTTTTGTACCAACTATGCAACTCTTTCTTTAAAATTTCCGCTGCATTTTGCTTGATAATTACCCAATTTCCCCAATCCTGGCGCATCTGTGAATTAGGGCTAAAAGCAGCAGCATAACAATAGCTGCATCCGTACTGACAGCCGCGATAAGGATTTAGCGTAAAATCGTAAGCACTGATAAATCCAGTAGCTTTGTTAAGCACTGACTGTGCATTTTGTGCATACACTTTGGCACTTCCGAAGTTTTCCCGGACTGCGAAAGTGTGTTGCTCGCCAGCGGAATATCCCTCATACTGAGACTTTACCATAATTGCACCTGCTACAGTATTAAAACGGAAAATGTTTAGAAAGGAGAAATGCGATCGCGCTTCGCTATTACTACCTCACTTGACCGCACTCAACAAATGTCACTCAAACACTGGGGAATTACTCAACTTTACAACAATTTTTTTGAATAACCAACAAGTCAGCTCTTTAAACTCAGTGACAGCGACGATATTTTAGCACAACTGCTGGAATTAAACCTAGAACTGGCAGAAAAAGAAAAACGGGGAGAATCGGTAGTTGGGCATTGTGTCCCAACTGACTAAAAATACTAATTGTTGTAATCAGAAGTTTGGTAAATTTGCATATAATCACAGAAATAGTTGATATAGATCACAAACACTCTACTCTAAAAACAGAGATACTAGGGAAATAGTTGAGTTTTGAGTTAAACATTTCAAAATTCACTATTAATAAACCAAGACGCTTGGGTTAAAACTATTTCTTCCTCGGAGATCCCCCTCGCATCCCCCTAGTTGTAGGGGAGTAGGGGTTGACTTTGAGTAAGTTCTTGTCCCCCCTTTTTAAGGGGGGCGCCAGGGAGATCGAGCTTAACTGAACCGTATTGATGAATAAACACTCAAAACAGTTTTTCGCCTTCAGCATAAGTGCATTCTGCTTTTCTTCGCTCAATTACTCCTAATTTGTTTGGGAGGAACTTCCCATGTTATTATTTACCCACAGTCAGTCCAAAAATAGCAAACTAGAGCAAGAGCACTCTGCTCAAAAACCTTTGTTGCCGACTTCAAATATTAATCTAACAGGGCTAAAGGGAGGATGCAACCATTTGCGAATCAGCCAAAAAATTAGCTACGGTTATGCTTTAGCTATCGGCATAGCGATTGTGGGAACTGGTGCGGGAATGAGATTGGGAGATTACTTTCGCAAGCAAGCTTTAGTTCAGGTGAATGTTGCCCAACAACAGCAGCAACTGCTGCAAAATTTGCAAAATACCGTATTTGAATCCCGATCGCACGCGGCGAGATTGCCTGTCGTTTTGGGAAACACTGTGGCGTTGAAATACGAATACGATCGGTTTTTGGCGCAAATCCATCAGGCGAAAATCCTGATTGCAGAAATTGAATCTTTCGCACGAGAAAATCCCAAGAGACTAGCAACAGAAGAGGCAGCATTGCACGCTGTATTGAAGAAATCTGCCCTCGTCATTGATTACTACGCTCAGCTAATTAAATTGCAGTTAAAAGAAGCGGAAGTTTGGAATTTGCAGCCCAACAGCCTCGAATCCGCACAGCTACAAATGTTGAGGACTAGCAGCGGCCAAGAAGCGATCGTACTAGATAACCTGGCTCAAAGTTTAACTGACCTAATTTTTACAGTAGAAATTCACAAACAGCAAGGAACCCAAGCATTAGAAGAAGCGGGAAGTTTGCGAAACCGAATTATTCTCGGGAGTATGCTAATTTCAGCACTCATCGCCGCCACCCTAGCGGACAAAACCAGCCGCGCGATCGCCCAACCCCTCGAAACCGTTACTAATTTTGCTCAGCAAGTCACTCGCGAATCGAATTTTAACCTGCAAGTACCAATCACAACCGACGACGAAATCGGAGTTTTAGCGGTCTCTTTCAATCAATTGATTCAGCGAGTTAGCGAGTATACACAAGAACTCAAAGAAACTCAATCCCAATTAATTCAGACCGAAAAAATGTCATCTCTTGGTCAAATGGTTGCAGGGATAGCCCACGAAATCAATAATCCCGTCAACTTCATCGGCGGCAACATTGACTATGCCAACCAATACATCGAAGATTTGGCAGGTTTGGTAACTCTCTATCAAGAATGCTATCCAAACCCACCAGATGCAATTCTAGAGCGCATCGAAGACATTGAACTCGAATTTCTCAGAGAAGATTTGCCAAAAACCCTCTCTTCGATGAAAATGGGAGCCGATCGCATTCGCGAAATTGTCATATCCATGCGTAATTTTTCGCGATCGGACGACGCAAAAATGAAATCAGCCGACATTCACGAAGGAATAGATAGCACCCTCGTCATTCTCAATCACCGACTCAAACAAGGTATTGAAGTTATTAAACAATACGGCAAGTTGCCTGCGCTTGAGTGCTATCCCGCGCAACTGAATCAAGTATTTATGAATATTATTAGCAATGCAATAGATGCGTTAGAGGAAGTAAAAAAGGAAGATAAAGGCTATTCGCCAACGATTTGGGTTAGCACGGAAGTTACAGCCGACAATACTGTCACCGTCAAGATTCGGGATAACGGGCCCGGAATTGCGTCCGCAAGTGCCCAACAGATATTTGACCCATTTTTTACTACAAAGTCGATCGGCAAAGGCACTGGATTGGGATTGGCTATTTCCTATCAAATCCTTGCCAAGCATCACGGCAAAATTGAGGTAAATTCTCAAATAGGACAGGGTACGGAATTTGCGATTACTTTGCCACTTGCTGCGTAATATAGGACGGGCTAGAAGCCCATTCCACAAATTAGGGACGGGCTAGAAGCCCATCCCACAAATCCTGCAAGAATTACTATAAGCTGGCGCGCATCTAATTTGAAGAATCCTCTTTCTGAAAACTCTCGTGGGGTGGGCTTTGAACATCGCCCGAAAAAAATAAAGTTAAATGCCGCAACAGCTTATTAACTCACAAAGGATAGAATTTCATGGGGGCGGAGGGACTTGAACCCACACGACCGTTTCGGGTCAACGGATTTTAAGTCCGTAGCGTCTACCATTCCGCCACGCCCCCCTTTGGTCAAGCTGCTGTGGTTTTGAGCCACTAAGAGCAACAGCCTTTTATTCTACAGCCAAAACCCCAATTTACGCAACCCCTAATCAAAAAATTCCCAAAAGTCGCGCTGGATCTCCCCAAGCGGTACAATAGTTAACCAGCTAACGGAGCGTGTCAACGGACTTACCCGTGTTATTATTCCCCTAAAGCAAATCTATGTATATTACCTTACTGCTTTACGCCGTCTTGGCAGGAGCCTACCTCCTGGTAGTACCCGCAGCCACCTACGCTTACCTGAACAGCCGCTGGTACATCGCTACCTCTTTTGAGCGCGGCTTCATGTACTTCTTGATGTTCTTCTTCTTCCCCGGTATGTTCCTCCTAGCTCCGTTTTTGAATTTTCGGCCCAAACGGCGGCAGATAGAAGCCTAAATGCGACGTATTGACGTAATTGGAATCAGTATCGGCTTTTTTGTAGCAGGTGGGTTTGTCTACTTGCTGCTGCAATTCGCCGGACTCGACAGCATGAATGCAGGGATTTGGAGTCAGTTGTTTTTGGTTGCCGGCTTGATTGGCTGGCTGGTGACTTATTTATTTCGAGCACTGACTCAAAATATGACCTACAGTCAGCAATTGCAAGACTACAAAGAAGCTGTCTTGCAGAAGCAACTCGATGAACTCACTCCTGAAGAATTAGCCAAACTTCAAGCGGAAATTGAGCAGGAAAAAGATAATTAGTCAATAGTCCTTAGTCCTCAGTCCTTAGTTATTCGTGAGTTATTAGTGATTAGTCATTAGCAATAAACTCTGAACTAATGACTGGGGAATAACAACTCATCAATAGTAATATTAACGGCTAACTAATGACTGATGACTGATATCACGTTCCCTAAAATAAGCGCGATAGGTTTGTAGTGATGACTTCAGTCCGAGGGAGTTTTATGAGGAAGGAATCCCTCACTACAAACAAATTTGATTGCGATAGATCGAGGGGAAATCCTAGGTATGATGACTGATAACCAATGACTGATGACTAATAACTAATGACTATTTCTAAGTGTTTTGAAACGTTGCGAAAAAGCAACCAATGTGCATTGATTCCTTTTATTACTGCTGGCGACCCAGACTTGGAGACAACTGCTAAAGCACTGCAAATTTTGGATGATAACGGTGCAGATGCGATCGAGCTTGGGGTTCCCTATTCTGACCCGCTAGCTGACGGGCCGGTGATTCAAGCCGCTGCTACAAGGGCCCTGCAGCGGGGGACGCGGTTAGATTCGGTGCTGGAAATGGTAGCGAAAGTTAGTCCGAATTTGCGATCGCCCATCATTCTCTTCACATACTACAACCCGATTTTGTACCGAGGTATAGAAACCTTTTTGCAGCAAATCAAAAGTGCCGGAGTTCAGGGATTGGTTGTCCCCGACTTGCCCTTAGAAGAAGCCGACAGTCTCATCCAACCTGCCAAGAAATTAGGGATTGAACTAACATTATTAGTTGCTCCGACAAGTCCCAAAAGTCGTATAGAAGCGATCGCTCGTCAGTCTCAAGGATTTATTTACTTAGTCAGTGTGACGGGGGTTACGGGAGTACGCGAAGGCTTAGAAACGAGAGCAAAAGAGTTGCTGCAAGAACTCCGCACCGTCACCGACAAACCCATCGGCGTCGGGTTTGGTATATCGAAACCCGAACACGCTCGCCAAGTGAAAGAATGGGGTGCAGATGCTGCGATTGTTGGCAGTGCTTTTGTCAAACGCTTGGCCGAAGGAACTCCAGAACAGGGTTTAGAGGCGATCGGCGAATTCTGCAAGAGTCTAAAAACAGCGATTCAAAATGATTAGCCACTGTGCAGATACTTTCAGCCATTAGACAGATGTTTGCGATCGGGATGTGCCACCACAATTGCGATTAAAGACCTTGTTGTACTTGAGATAATACCACCTTCCTTCTAGTTCCTGACTAGAAGGTTTTTTTTGAGCCGAACACGCACAACATTTCAACATAGTCCGCGCATGGATAACCAAACAGCTATTTAGGGAAACGACTTTGCCTTGTCCGGCGCAGGGTGTGCCGACTTTGAATAATTTCTAGAATATCGAAGATTGTCCATTTTGTCTTCCTTCTTCCTTCTTCCTTCTTCCTTCTTCCTTCTTCCGTCTTCCTTCTTCCTTCTTCCGTCTTCCTTCTTCCTTCTTCCTTCTGCTATAACTTAAGGAATGTAACTTGGGATAGATGAAAAGCTACGGTTTATATTCCTATACTTAAAAAGTGTTTAAGTGCCTAATTTGGTAAGGCTAGACATCTACAAAGCCACAAGGCATTTGAGCATCTCACAATAGAAAGGAGCATTTTTATGAACAGACTAACTGCATTTGTGAAAAAAATTCGAGCTGTACAAATTTTAACAGTGTTTCTGGCTGGCATTTTAGTATTAGTGAGTACGGCCTGCAGCCGCCCTGATATTATGGCAGGAAAACCTGATGTGATGGCAGGAAAAGCTGATGTGAAGATAGGAAAAACATCCGACCAAATTAGAGAAGAAGTACCTTCAGGGGCTGTAACGTCCGAATTCAAAGGCGGCATGAACGACTATTCCGATGTCGATCCCAGAAACAAAAAGATGACAACAACAGAAGCAAAAGCTGAGCTTCTCAAAGAGCAAGCGCAGCACCGCATTGACACGAAATCTAGCAACAATGTAGGCGAAAATGTACGGCGGGTAGCTGATGACGCGCCTGAGAAACTAGGCCAAATTGGGGAAAAGGCGAAGGATGATGCTCGCACCGCCCAGCGCAAAGCTGATAACTTTGGCGACAAAACCAAACAAGGCTTTGCTAATCTTAAAGAAAACACTCGCGAAGGCTTGAAGGGAGCAAAAGATATTGTTAAAGAAGCTACCCAGGGAGCCAAAGAAAGAGCAGCAGAGGGTACGGAGTCTCTGAGATATGGTACCAGCGGCGGCCAAGAAAATATCAATGATGCAGCGCGAGATGCAAGATAGAACGAACGCTGAAGATACTTCGGAAAAGGTTTGCTAGAAGTGTATCGAGATATTGACATAACTCAACGAGTGGCAGAAACAGCGATAGACGCGATCGACTAATCTCAAATAACGCTGTTTCCTTCTCGGGAAGCTAGATTCCGACACGGGTTTTAACCCCTGTCGGAATCTAGGTAAAGTAGACCTCTTGCGAAAGTGCGCTCGTTCTAGGTAAAATAAAAGAAAAAATTAGATTAATAATATGAATTACGAAC
>NZ_JAUBPS010000084.1:0-24744 GCF_036700865.1 Microcoleus sp. S13C4 | reverse complement strand
CTGCCATTTTTTCAGAGTGGTTTGAGAGCTATGTCCTTGATTTTATCAGGATTTTGACTCTGTTGTCACCCCGTCAGAGTATGGCATTCGGCAAAAGAATATATTGCCAATCGACTTTTTACATCAATTGAAGAGCTAGAGTATTTATTGCACCGCCTCTTAAATGAAGGGCAATTAATAATTAAGTGGGGTCGTAAAATCAAAAATAAGGGCAATGCGTGTATCACAGTTTAAATGTGCAACAGCTTATAGCAGAAAAGTTGTTGGCAAATGCCGATCGACAGCCGGGCGATCGGGTAAATTCTAGAGATTTAATCGACTTGGCTATTCAAAGGTTAGCGACTCCAATTCCCCAAGAGGCGATCGACAAAGCGGAAGCAGCTTATCAAGTTATGGAACCACTCGATCGAGCGATTCAGTATTTCCAAGATCGTCCCGATTATCGGGAAAAATGCTATGAGGTTTTGAGTATCGCAGAGCCAAATAAAGTTATTGACGGTATCGATTTACTAGCTCAGGATTTAGGCCGGGAAATAACAGTCAGGACATTTAGCGAGACTATACATGATGTTGACAATTCCTCGTTTCCAGACCGAGCAACGAAGTGAAGCAATATCCAACCTATTTTTGGGGTAATTTATGCGTAATTTATGATATATTTACTCGCGATTTTCCTGTAAATTTACTTTAAATTTTTGTATTTCTGTTAATAGTGGGAGATTGAGATCGAGACAAATCGTTTCAGCGCGTTCGAGATATTCTTGTATTGTTGCTTGAGGTAGTGTCTTGATTTTGAAGCTTGTTTTGGCTAGCTCGAACAATCCTCTAGCCTCCTGAGAAGCAGCACCTAGTTCATGATAAATTATTAAACTTTTTTGAATGTTTTCAACTGAATTTTTAAAATCTCCCAATTCCCGATAACTTAGGGCTAAGTTCAATAAAATATTTGCTTCACCAAGCTGATAGCCAATCTCACGAGATATTTTTAAGCTTTGCTCAAAAAACGGAATGGACTCTTGATAATTTCCTAATAATCTATGAACTCGCCCTAAGATAAACCTAGCATGGTTTTCGCGAATTTTATCTCCAGTTTGTTCAGTAATTTTAAGTAACTCATTTGCTGCCCATATCGCCCGCTCGTACTCTTGGATACTGCTATAAATAGTCGCCAAACTAACGAGCGCATAACTCTTAATGGGTTGGCTGCCAATTCTAGAACCAATTTCTAACTGCTGCTGAACCAAGTCGAGCGCATCTTCTGTTTTTCCCATCATATTATAGGTACTGCCCAGATTGCCACGAGCCTTCGCTTCTTCCTCTAGAGAGTTATTTGATTGGGCAACTTGTAAAGATTCATTAAAAGCATTTAGAGCTAAATCATATTCCCCCTGACTAAGATAAGTCGTTCCCATATAATCCAAAGCTTTATATTTAATCTTATCATCTTTTAGGGCATTGGCAATGTCCAAGCAACTATCTAACTGTTGGAGAGCCGTGTCATAATCACCCAATGCCTCATAATTTTGCCCTAAGTAACACAGTGCATTTGCTTCTCGGCTCAGATCACTCACTTGGCGCGACACCGATAAGCTTTTTTCTAGATAGCCCTGAGCAACTTTTGGTTGACCTTTATAATTGTTAGCTATGCCCAAGCGTAGCAAAATATCGCTATGTACGTGGGATGAGGTGACAAGTTGCCCTCCTTCTTGCCAGTTTTCAGGTATTAATTTGCTGTCCAAATCTAGAATCATATCGAAATCGCCCCACCGCTGGAGATGTTCGTAAAGTCTTGAATTAATATCGGCAGCTTCATCCCAATCTTGTGCTTGAACAGTATGGTGATGTGCTCTTAGAAAAGGTTGGATGTCTTGAGTCGTTTTCCATTCTGATTCAGGCTTAGTATTCATCAAAAAGTAGCTGGAAGCTAGGCGGTGAGCCATGCGGTACAATTCGGGATTGAGGAGTTCCGATGCTTTTTCTTGCACCAATGGGTGCATTTCGTACGATTGTTTATCGGGGTTATAGTCGAGTAATTGCCGACGTTTAAGTGCTTCAATAATATTTTCTCGAACATCGCGCTTATTTGTCTGGGGAAGTTGAGCAGCAATCCCTGTAAAGGATAGCGGGTAGATTTGTGTTTCATAAACTGATATTTGACTTAAACAAGCTAATTCTTCAAGACTAAGGCGATTGGTAACTTCCTCAATCAGAGCATTGAGAGTATTGACTAGCAACCAATTTCGATCTGATAAAAATTTGCAGACACTTCCCTGAAACTCGGCATCATCCAGAATTAAAGCTGCAACCACTTCTAAGGCTTTTGGATGTCGCTCATAGCGTGTTGCCAGTGCTGCTAATTCTTCGGGGGTAGCTGTTAGCTCGAAAGCTTGCAAAAGAGTGACAGCAGCTTCTAAATCCAGTCCGCCTAGAGGGAGAGTGCGGGTTTCTGGTCGCTGCAAGTCTGCGATGGTTTCGCGACTAGCAAAAATCACTTTGCTTTGATGTTCTGCTGCGGCTAACTGTTTAAATAACCAACCATATTCAGCACAGAGATCGTCAACATACCCGGCTCGCTTAGCTTGTTTAATTGTTAGCACTGTTTCAACGTCATCTAGGACTAAAAGGCAAGGCTGCTCTTTCAGTAATTGCACTAAGCGTTCAGTTTTTTGACGATCGTCATCCAGGATGGTAATAGCTGGCGTAATTTCGCCATTGGAAAGCGCAAATAACAAGGAATTTACTATTTTATTAAATTGGCGCGGCGCGCCGGTAGCAGAGCGCAATGATTCCCAGGCGGCGCGTGAAAAAGGAGCGTTTTCGCTGTGAAGTTGGCGGAGTAGGTGAGCGACTAAAGTTGTTTTGCCAATGCCGGCTAAACCAACAACGCAGACAGCAGTAATTACGAGCGTCCTGGTAACGGGATCGAGGAGGTGAGATTTTAAAATAGCGAGTTCTTTTGAGCGGCCGACCCAATTCTTGACAGGGGCGATTTTTTCTGGAAGTGCAAAGCTTGCAGACTCGGCTGGTTTTTGTGGTTTGGGAGAGTGAGTTTCTTTCGGTTCAGCAACTTCTTGCCAGTTAACAGCAACTGCCTGACAAATTCCGATGAAAGCACCTCGGTCAATTGACTTTTTCTGCCAAAACCGCTTCAAAGTTGGTTGTCTAGTGTGGGCAGTCTCCCACCAAATTTGAGTTACAGTTTTCGTCCAGCCCCGCTTGCGTCTGGCTTCGTTAACGATTTCTAGCCCCTTTCCAGATGCCCTGAGAGAATCTGCCATGTCGATCCTGTGCGTGTCGCAGATGGTTTCTAAGATTATGGCTCAGTTTTGCTCACAGCGACAGGAAAAGTGAGCAAAACTGAGCAGCCAAAAATGAGTCAAAGTGAGCCGTCATCTCTGTAGGTATCAGGTATTCTCAACTATATGCGCGGTACTGAAGAGTTCCTTTGTAACCAATAGACCTGCTGGAGTTTGCCTGTGGAGTCCGTCTGTAAGGTTTTGTTACATAAACGGGAACTACGCATAAAAAGTCAGACTGCACTCCAACAGATAGGTAGTAAGTCAGAATCGAAAATTTTCGAGATGGCGAGTAGCTGAGTTGGTCGGAAAGGAGCGCTCTAGATGTTAGCTTCTTCTAGTTCCCAGAACGCACATTTTTGTTGGTGCGCTTTGATGATTTGTGATGTGTTCAGTTGTAAAAAAATAGGCGGTGCATTATGGTATCTAGCAAGTCTTTTGACAAATCATGTCCAATTCAAAGCTTTTTTAGGAGTGTATCTCGCGCAAGTATGATTGGTGGATTAAGTTTTACCTTTTTATTGCTTCTTTTATGCAAGGAGAATGATCGGGCTTTAGCAGCATCACTGTATAAACTTCCTTTCCCTACGGGGAAACCATATGAAGTTACCAAAGGAAATTTTGAACACGCTGAAGAATCATCGTACCCCCAAGTCAGTCAATACGCTTTTGACTTTTCTTTAAAGAAAGGTCACCCAGTAGTAGCTGCTAGGGATGGAGTCGTTATTAGACTTAAAGAAAATTCTAATTCTCGCTGTACTAACGATGTTTCTTATTGTGATTCGTTGGCAAACTATGTAGTAATCGATCATGGAGATGGAGAATCCACTCTTTATCTACATTTAGATTATGATAGTGTTTCTGTCCAAGTAGGTCAATCGGTCAAGCAAGGACAAGAAATAGCTAAAGCTGGTAACACTGGATATTCATTTGGAGAACATTTGCATTTTAGTGTTCAAGGAGTTCCGGCAGCGGGGAAACACTATGCCAATGGTCTAAACAAAGGATTTTCCGATCCTGATGTTTTAGAAAAAAGTCCTGATGGAATTCCAAAAAAAGGTCAAACTTATATCTCTAGTAATTTATTCGTTCAATTTGACCGTCAACAAGCTGAGAATCAGGTTAAACAATTATATCGAGATGTTCTCAATCGCGAGGGAGACCCAGGAGGAGTCGAAGGCAATGTTAATTTGTGGGCAAATGGTGGGAATTTGACTCAAGTTCGTTCTAATCTTGCTACCAGTCCCGAATCTAAGAGCAATATTAACAAGCTTTATCAAGATGTTCTTGGTCGAGAAGGGGATTCAGGGGGAGTCGAAGGGAATGTTAACTTATTAGCAAATGGTGGGAAATTGACTGACGTTCGTTCTAATCTTGCTACCAGTCTTGAAGCTAGAAACAATATTAACAAGATTTATCAAGATATCCTTGGTCGAGAAGGAGATGCAAATGGTGTTCAAGGTTTCGTTAATGCTTTAGGAAAGGATTCTAAATTGAGCGATGTTCGTTATGCAATCGCTAATAGTAATGAAGCCGCGAACCAAATCAAAAATATCTTTCAAGAGATTTGCAACCGAGATCCTGACGATAACGAGTTAAGTCAATGGACAAAAAGGCTTTCTCAATCTCAGCCGGAAACCTTTACCCTCAACGATGTTCGCAAGAGTGTTGAAACAGCTAAAGTATACAATCTTTCCCCTCAAAAGGCATTCATTGACGTGCCTTTAAACCAGACTTTTGCTAAAGATATTTATGATCTAGCAAAAGATGGGGTGATTTCAGGTTTCGGGGATGGATACTTCCGACCGGATTGGAATGTAACCAGAGGACAGTTTGCTAAATTTGTTAGCAATGGTTTCGGATTTACTCCCAATACTTCCTGCGGCAACTTCTTGGACATAGATAACAGCAACACCTTTTACAGCTACATCACTACTCTTAAATGTGAAGGCATCATTAACGGCAATAACGGCTACTTTTTATCTGACCTAAATGTGACGAGAGGAGAGGCAGCTAAATTCATTATAAATGCCTTACAGAAACAGAACAATGACTACAGTTGGACATCCAACCTCTCATCAAACTCTGCTTTTAAAGATGTCCCCGAAACCTATACTTTTTATAAAGAAATTATGGGTGCTTACAAGGCTCACATCGTCGATGGTTTCGATCCCAGTGCTCCTTACGGTCAAAATACTTTTATGCCAGATTCTTCCCTGACAAGAGGAGCGGCAAGTAAACTGGTCAACCGAGGTAGAAGTTTGCTCACCTCTCCTACATATAATATGACCAATGCAGGGTTAAACCAGAAAAAATCTTTAACGCCTTCGGTTACTAAGAACGGGTGGAAATATTTCTTTGATGTTCCCACGGATTTATGGTTTGATCCGCCAACTACCTACGGTTTTAAATTTGAGGCTCTTGAGAATTCCTTATTTACTAGCCTCCTTGATTTTCCCACAGGTGTTGCTGCTGATAACCTATTTACAGTATCAGTTGCCAACCAAATTTTGGGCAACTTTACCCCTGGGCAAAGCGTTGATTTTGTGTCCCTACTCGGCAGTGGAGTTTCAGAGTTTACTGTCACTATTGCTTCATTACTGGACAATACAAATACTACAACTGATGTTCCTTTTCAGCTTGCCTTTGATAAGGATAATGGTAGTTTCAGAATGCAGGAAATTGAGCAAAAAGATTCAGAGCAAGTTCCCGAACCTTCTTCTATCTTAGGTACTCTTTTAGGATTAGGTTTCCTGGGTATTCGTTCCCGCCAGAAGCAAAAAGCAACTGTTAATAGTCGATGAAATCTGAGCGATCGCCCTTCCCCAAAGAAGCGCGATCGCTTTTTCTCAGGATAATTCAGAAAGGCGATCGCTCTGTTAGAAGCTCTCCTGCATAATGTCTTCCCTCAACTCGGCACGAATGTCTTCCTGAGTAGGAAAGTCTTGTGTCCAGGTTCCAGCTAGCGAATTAACCAGTTCCTCCCACCCGGAATTTCGAGAATACATTTTAATTGACCAATACAGCTATCACATTGAACAATTTGCTAAAAATTCTAAGGGCAAATGGGTATTAACAGAACATAATTCAGACGAATCTGTATTAACCCTAGAATCCGTAGACTTTCAGATGCCACTGAGAGAGATTTACGAACGAATTATTTTTGATGTCAAAGAGGAAGAAGTAAGCCAGCCAACCAGTGAAATTCAAGAATAAGATCGAGTCCGCCCAAGCATCCTCGAAACCGGGTTTCTGCGATAATTCTGGCATCTTCACGCCCGATTTTGTTAAGAAACCCGGTTTCTGAGCCCTGCGCGATCGTGAGCTTTGAGCAAACTCGCCGGATCGGGCCCAGCGGGGATAATGCAGCCGGGATTCAGCGGGAACAAATTGCCGTAATAATCGCGCTTCACAGCCTCCAAATCGCAAGTGCCCGCAACTCCCGGTAACTGGTACAAATCGCGCAGATAAGCTCCCAAATGCTCGTAATCTTGAATGCGGCGCACATTGCATTTGAACAAGCTGTAGTAAACTGCATCAAAACGGAATAGAGTAGTAAAAAGCCGCACGTCTGCTAAAGTCACCCGATCGCCACACAGGTAACGACTCCTCAAGAGCCATCGATCGATCTCGTCTAAAACAGCAAACAATTCACTGCAAGCCGAGTCATAAGCAGCTTGAGATTGCGCGAAACCGCAGCGATAAACGCCGTTATTCACCGATTGGTAAATCTTCTCATTCCACTCGTCAATTTGCGATCGCAAATCCCGAGGATAAAGATCCATTTGAGGATTGCTAGCAAACTCGTTAAACTCCGAGTTTAGCATCACAATAATTTCCGAACTCTCGTTATTGACGATCGCCTTTTTCGAGTCATCCCACAGCACCGGCACCGTACACCGCCCCTGATAGCCGGGTAAAGCCAACTGGTAAAGTTCCGGCATCGTGTTGCAGCCAAAAGTCTCCGACTCCATCACCCACATTCCCCCTTCCGAGGGATAGACAATAGACACGGATATGGCATCTTCAAGCCCTTTGAGCGCCCTCGTCACCAGAGTGCGGTGCGCCCAAGGGCATCCCGTACCCACGAAGAGGCGATACCGTCCCGCAGCGGGCCCGTGAGGGTTGTCTGGTGCAGTGCTGACAAAGTTGCGGAAACTGCTGCTGGGGCGAATGTATGCTCCCGTGCGATCGGGCGGCGCTAGTTTTGACATCATTAATTGCCACATTGATGTCCAGACAAATTTGCCTAGCTTGACTGTTACGGATGAAGGAAGCGATTTGTTTTTCACAATGCGATTAAAAGAGGTTTGCTAAACATAATCAGCTTATTTTAACTCACATTGCGAGGTTTATTCCCTCGTTCCCAGGAAGAGCCTGGAAACGCACATCCAGAGGCTCGGCCTCGCTCTGTTCCCTCACGTGAGAACGAGTTTTCTAGGATCTGCCAGAGGCTATTTCAGCATAAGCTCGATCGATCAATCGGCGAGCAACTGTTTGAATTCCCGTATGTTCGTAATAATTGGTAGTCATGTCTAAAAACGCCGCCACATAATCCAATTTGTCATCAGTAACATCAATGTATTGCTTGAGATGGCCTAAAACTATGGCGGGAGTTAAGCCGCGAGACTGTACTAAATTGTTCATCCAACCTTGGGCTGAGGCGAAAGTTGTTGTCACGAATCCAAATTTTGCTGCATTATTTGCGCCGGGAATTAGATTGCTGATATTTTGGAATGTTGAGTTTTGCTGCAAGGTTGAAGGATTCAATCCGCCTATGGTATTTTGTGCTACTCTAATGAAGTCCGGGCCAAGGGGAATTAAACCGTCAGCACACACTAAAGCAGCCATCCGCATCAGAGATTCGCCTTTGTAATGAGATAAATAATTACCAAAGCTTCCCACATTGTTAACGGAAATATTGTTAAGTTTGCAGTAGGCTATTAGCTCGATCGCCACTTTGACGCACAAGTCGATCGTTTGAGTTGTGTCAGCTTTGGGAGTGAGGCGGTTGAGAAAGGAAAGAAAGCCGATGTTTTCGCCGATTTTACTGGCCATAGCCGTTGCACCTAACGCACTGTCGGCGCTGTCTGCTAACTGGTAAAGCCTGACTACGCCTTGATATGGCTCGTTGGGGTTGGCGTAAAGCTCGATCGCGCGATCGCGAATTTTCTCAACTACTTTGCGCTTTGTTTCCCCTGTCACCGCTTGAATAGTATTATCAAAACCACTTAGATTATTCCACTCCCCCGGAACCACAAAATCGAGAGATTTGAGCATCATCACAGTGACGCCACCAGACGGCAAATTGTCAACCAATTCCACAATAGATTTGCTCATCACAAACTCCTGAATAGCCAGATTTAAAGTGTTCTTCCAAATACTCCAGGTTCGGAAAATCCGATTCCAGATTCCCGGTTAATTCCCCAGCACTAAGTAGGTAAGCGCAAATAAATATTACACGACCAGATCCTGTTGTGCAATCCTCTGAGCTTTTCTCTCTTCTCTAACTCTGCGTTCTCTGCGCCCTCTGCGGTTCATTAAAAAAAGTCTTTTTCCCAAAACATTTGCATTTCACTCGCCAGCACCAAGTTAAGTTTCATTATATCGATTGACTCAAAATCCTCGCACTGTGTTAAAATAGAGGGCGCAAAATAGAAAAACATAAAATATGACGGTTGCAGTTAACAAAACTCCCGGATTAGCTTCGCGTTTAGTAAATAGCGTCCTTTCCATCAAACCTTTGGCTAATCTAGCCAAGCACCAAGCGCGGGAAATGATGATAACAAGAGCAGAAAAAATCGGAGTGCATTGGCGACAAGAAGCCCAAGCACTTTTAGCTCGAAATTGGGATGCAGAATTGCTCAGCGTCCAAAATCCCGATATTGTTTACCCGAAATATTATCTAACTTCATTTCACGCTTATGAAAAAGGTAATATGAGTTGGGAATCTGCTACAGAAGTTGAAGTTGCCGCCCGTACAGTTCACGCGGGAATTTGGCCGGAAGCGGGTGCAGAAGGCGATGCAAAACTCCGCGCCAGCTATCACGAAGTCATCAAATCTCAAATTGCTTCTTCGCCGCGAGATATTGTTGATTTGGGATGCAGTGTGGGAATGAGTACCTTTGCTCTTGGGGAGGTTTACCCGGAAGCGAAGATGACTGGGGTGGAGTTGTCGCCTTATTTTTTAGCAGTTGCTAAATACCGTTCCCAACAGCGAGAATCTGAATTTATCAATCAAAAATCTCCGACTTGGGTTCACGCTGCTGCTGAATCTACTGGTTTGCCTGCGGCTGCTTTTGATTTAGTTTCTATTTGTTTAGTTTGTCACGAATTGCCGCAGAAAGCTACTAGAGAAGTGTTCCGGGAAGCTAGGCGTTTGCTACGTGTTGGTGGACATTTGACAATTATGGATATGAATCCTCAGTCGGAAGTTTATGCCAAAATGCCTCCTTATATTTTGACTTTGCTCAAGAGTACGGAGCCTTATTTGGATCAGTATTTTGGGTTGGATATCGAGCAAGCTTTGGTAGATTCCGGTTTTGCACAGCCGACAATCACTTGCAATACAATCCGACACCGCACTATTGTTGCTAAGGCAATAAATAGTGCGGTTTGATATTTGAAATATGTTGGCGGTATAATAAATTTTTTAAGTCTATTATACCGCAACTGCGGTACAATTAATAGTTAGCCTGCTTCATCCTATCGGCGAGGAACTTCCAGTAAAGCTATTTATCAGTCTCCGACGGTAATCAAGAAGCAGTAAAGGGATCGCATATCTAATTGGTCTTGAGTAGTTACAATCAATTATAAATTAACAGGTTACTGCAAATGTCTGACTTGTCGAGCATTGAAAAACTAAAACTTGAAAAAATGTTTGAGATGGAAGGTGGTTATGTTCTTGATTTTACAGACAGAACTTTCCTGGAATTCATAATTGAAAATACAAATATTAACATATATGACGGCAAGTACGATTACGCTAGCGGATCTAAAGCTAATCGATTAAGAGCCTTTTGGACTCAAGAATCTAACTATACTGTTGGAAAATTAATTGCAGATTTGTTGGAATATTGGACAACAAAAAAACAGATAAATCACATAGAAATAAGCCAAGCCGAGCAAGCCTTGTTTGATGCTTGCTATACAATAGCAACACGACTTAAGCAAGATAGCATTGTTGAAAATATTGATGCAATTCAACCATATTCTAATGACAAAGAGTTTTCGGTATTAGCAAAATCAATAAGGGAAAGTATTCAAAATAATGAGCCAGAAGTAGCATTAGATAGACTCCATACTTATATGGTGAAGTATACAAAGAAGCTATGCGATAAACATGGGATCAGTTATGACAAAAACAAACCATTGCATAGCCTTTTTGGAGAATATGTAAACTATCTAAGACAGAACCGCTTTATTGAGTCACAAATGACCGAAAAGATTCTAAAACATTCGACTAAAATTCTGGATGATTTTAATCATGTTAGAAACCACCAAAGTCTGGCTCATGACAATCCTATTTTAAATTATCATGAGAGTGTTCTGATATTTAACAATGTTTCAAGCGCGATTAAGTTTATAGAAGCCATTGAAGCAGAACAATCAGAAGTTGACGAACAAGACGAAGTTCAAGCAAAGTGGGATGAGATTCCCTTCTGAAGAGGTTTGCTGTTTTTGTCAATCCGCACCCTAACAATCGTGTTGCAAAAGTTATCGTTCCTGTTTACAGGATACCCCATCCTGCTTAAATACTTCCTCGATCTCTAAGTCCGCGCAGGCTGACTTCGTTTGTATAGTTGCGGTTTCAACCGCCCGATGCTCTTTTTACTGAGATTAACATCTCGCACTATGCTACCGTAGATACTTTTTCGTACTCTTCACTGTGTTTTTGCACTGCATCCCAAATATCAACTTTTTGCTGAAGATTAAGCCACAGTTGAGGGCCATTCCCTAACGCTTTCCCAATCCGAATTGCCATGTCTACTGTAATTGGTCTTTGACCTAAAACAATTTCGTTGACACTACGGCGCGATACACCAAGTATCTCAGCAAACGTGGTTTGAGTCATTTCAATATCTTCAAGCACATCTGAAATGACCTTGCCCGGATGTACTGGTCTGACTTTCCTCCCTTGAATAATGTTTTGTATGTCTTTCATGCAACTTTCCTTACGGTTTAAGTTAAATTTTTAGATTTTGTTTTATGGGCTAGTGATAATCTTCGAGATCTATATCGTATGCGTTGTTATCCTGAAATGTAAAAGTTATACGCCAGTTACCTGATACCTTTATTGACCAAGTTCCCTGTCTATCACCTTTAAGCTCGTGTAAATCATAGCCTGGTATTCTAATATCATCTATAATTATTGCTGTATCTATTACTTCAAGTCTTGCTCTTGTCCTTCTTTCAAGTTCTTTAGGAATTCCTTTTGCATTACCTTCCGTCAATAATCTTTCTAATGCTTTATTTTTAAAAGTTTGTATCATGTGAAATAATTCTTCAATCAAGGCTGAATATCCAGTTCATAGCACTTATATATATTAATTAAAAGTTTTTGTAACCTTGGAGATTACTTTACTAATGTAACCTATGAGGTTACAGATGTCAAGCCTAAAATGATTGCCAAAGCAAAAATCGCTCCAATCTACTAACAGGGCTGGATCTGGGAGAACTAAAAAGTGCTCGTAGCGGCTGAGCTAAGCAAAGGGTGTTGGCGGTCAATGACGCTCCAAAACTGGATTCGATCGCAACTGCGGTACAATTAAGCGTTAGACAGCAGTCTGAGCTAGAACATTTTAATAAAACCCTAAAAGAAGGACATCTTCATGAACTCGACAGCCCCCTCTCAAAACATCATCGATTGTTTGCAGGTTATCTTGGATGCCACTGCATCGAAGAATTACGAGCTTTTTACTACAGTCGGTGATGCAGGCTACAAAGCGAGCATTACACAAAAAATGTTTGACGATGTTAGCGAGCAGCTTGCTTCCCGCCTGCAAAAGGGATACTCAATTAATTATTTTGGTGAGATAAAACAAGGTAATTTTCCGATTTATTTGTGGAAGCTGAGTTTTGAAGATGGTGGAGATGAATTTGTGGCACACATGACTATGAATGAAGACAAAGTTGCTGGGATTTTCATCGAATAATATATCTTGCTTGACACGGTGTTTCACTGAATCTAACGCCGATCGCCCACAACCGTTAATCGAAATCGATCGGGCGGAACAAACGTGATTCCCCGGCGCGCCGGACGAATTGGCCGATCGAGATTCGATACAAACTCGCGGGAAGACAGCACCGTTGCTAACACCAGCTTCATTTCAAACATCGATAACGCCATCCCGATGCAGCTTCGACTCCCGCCTCCAAACGGTAAAAATTCAGAGGCCGAAAACTTGCGTTCTAAAAAGCGATCGGGATTGAACCCGGCCGGATTTTCGTAGGTTTCAGGCCGACGGTGCGCCAAATAGACACAGGGGATTAAAATCGTTCCCGGTTGATATGTATACCCTTCGAGTTCGATCGTCCGTTTCACCTTGCGCGGCTGCGAAATTAAGGCAATTGGATAAACCCGCAGCGCTTCCTTGCAGACTGCGGTTAAGTAGGGCGACTGCGAAAGCGCGATCGGATCGGGATTCTCGCCCAATTCATCCAATTCCTTCCGCAACCGAGCAAGGCATTCGGGAAACTGATGCAGCCAGTAAAACGCCCAAGTCAACGCCGATCCAGTCGTTTCATGTCCCAATAACAACAGCGTCATCAACTGATCGCGCAATTCTCGATCGCCGATGGATTCGCCGCTGTCGTCGCGGGCCATCATCAACACCGACAGAATATCCGTGCGAGACGAATCGAGAGAATGCGATCGCCTCTCGGCAATTTCCGCATAAATCAGCGAGTCAATCTGCGCCATCTGCTGCAAAAACTGCCCCCACGGACTCCAAGATCCCAAATTTTGCTGCAACGGTTCAAAGAAAAATTGTATCGAGTACAGCTCAGAGGTAATCGCCTCTAAAAGCTTGCTGAGCAATTGTTTCAGGCGTTCGTAGCGCTCTCCCGGCACTAATCCAAACACGACTTGCAAGATTACTTGCAGCGAAATTTCTGACATTTCTTCGCGGACTGCGATCGCATCTGGGGCTTTCCAGTCGATCGTCTGCTTTTTCGTCAAATCAACAATCAAATGCCCTTGACTGTGCAACTGTTCCCGATGCAGCGCGGGCATTAATAGCTGTCGCTGCCGCAGATGTCGCGGCCCTTCATTCATAATTAGGGATTCATTTCCCACCAGCGGGCGAAATACGTTGGTCACTTTGCCAAACTCAAAGGCATCGGCTAACGTCGTAAACACCGCCTGAATCGCTTCTGGACTGCCCAGAAACACCACGGGGGGCGAAGAAGGCCCCAACACGCGGGCGGTAAATGTATCGCCGTATTTAGCAGAGTAGTGATCGAAAAATGCGATCGGGTCAGCTACCAGCGAAAGCGTTTGGAACAAAGCAGGAGAACGAGATCCGGTAGGCAGCGTCATTGAAAAACTGGCGATACACAATCTTTCTAGTGTATATCGATCGACCTTGCACCCGGAAATTTATCTGCGATCGATCGCGAACTGTAGTTTAGACTAAAAAATGAGCGCAGCTAAAAGTAGCTGCCTTTGAAGAGGAGGCAAGCTGTTACTCAAAAATTCCAAAGGTAGAAGATTAAACAGCTAATCTTGAAGACTTTTTGCATCGAGAAACCCGTTTTTTTACAGTGGGATAGCAGGGTGCCTTAGTACGTACCTTTCCTTTGTCACAGCCGGGGGATTTTTCCCTATGTTTAGGGATTTGGTAGTAATAAATCTCTAGTTAAATTTAATTATAGTAGATGATGCAGGAGTTTTACTTTTTTTAAACAAGCTGAAATCGTGGCAACGCCCCTTCGCCAGATTGCCAAAATCTCAATTATGCTAACCTAGGCAAGCAGCAATCCCTTGTCACGAAGGCGATTAGCATAATTTCACACAATTTATTTTATTGAGGAGCGGTGTATCCCGTATGGCAAACCTGATCGGCACAGACAGCAACGACTTTATTCTAGGAACTCCGCTGGGTGATCGAATTCGCGGCTTAGATGGCGATGACACGCCCCTGGGTGCGGGAGGAGATGACACCCTAGAGGGCGACGGCGGCAACGACCAGCTTCTTGGAGGTGACGGATCAGATTCGCTGATTGGCGGTGAAGGAAATGACGAACTTATTGGCAACCAAGGCCGCGATTTCGCTTCTGGCGGGAATGGGGACGATTCGATTCGTGGCGGTTTGGGCAACGACATCCTCGAAGGCAACGACGGGATAGACAGCGTGGTGGGAGACGCCGGAGACGACTTAGTTAGTGGCAACGCGGGCAATGATATCATTGCCGGCGGTACTGGCAACGACACCCTCACAGGCAATGACGGCGACGATTCCGTTTTCGGGAATGCTGATGATGACTTTCTCTACGGGAATGCGGGGAACGATTCTCTCAACGGCGGTAGTGGCAGGGATCAAATGTTGGGCAGTGACGGCAACGATTATTTGGCTGCCGGCGAGGGCGACGACACTTTGTACGGCAATGCCGACAACGATTCGCTCTTCGGAGATGCTGGTAATGACCAGATATTCGGCGGCAAGGCTGACGATACAGTTTTTGGCGGCAGCGGTTCCGATACCCTTCGCGGCGATGAAGGCGACGACTCGGTACTGGGAGATGAAGGTAATGACTTTCTGTTTGGTGGCAAAGGTAATGATGGTATCGACGGCGGTTTTGGCGATGACTCCTTGGCCGGAGGTATCGGCGACGATACAATTTTGGGCGGTTTCGGCAATGACAATTTATTTGGGGCAGAGGGTAATGATTCTCTGATCGGAGGTGAGGGTTCGGATACTCTGACTGGCGGCAGCGGCAGCGATGTTTTTGGATTGGGAGCCGGGCCTGGCAGTTTGGTTTTAATTAATGATTACAATGACGCAGAGGATTTCTTTGGACTGCCGAACAATTTATCTTTCGCTCAACTGCAAGTTCGGCAAGGTAACGGTGCAAATGTCAGGGATACAGTAATTACGACGCTCGACGGCAAGCTTTTGGCAATTTTGACCGACACTCCGGCGGGGCTGATCGAGGCGAATGATTTTATCGCTGTGACTGGGACTGTGGCCCCCAGACCAACTACAACTACAGTTACAACTACAGTTACAACCACAACTACAGATCTAGCTGCGACTCCAACTCCAACTCCAACTCCGACGCCGACTCCAACTCCAACTCCGACGCCGACTCCAACTCCAACTCCGACTCCAACTCCGACGCCGACTCCAACTCCGACGCCGACTCCAACTCCGACGCCGACTCCAACTCCGACGCCGACTCCGACTCCAACTCCCACAGCAGCACCGACTCCCACAGCAGCACCGACTCCGACTCCAACTCCGACTCCGACTCCCACAGCAGCACCGACGCCGACGCCGACTCCGACTCCCACAGCAGCACCGACTCCGACGCCGACGCCGACGCCGACTCCGACTCCCACAGCAGCACCGACTCCGACGCCGACTGCTTCGAGGATTCCGACTCCGCCGACAGTTAGCGTGCCCGATTCGCCTCTGCTGAGCATTAAGTCGATCGCCCCCACGCAGGCTCCCGGACTATTGTCAATGCCCAGCCAGACGGCGGTGCCGGACCTGATACCCTTACCTCCTAAACCTTGGTTCTAGGCGCGATCGCGCAGCTCAGTTATGAGTGATGTAAAACTCACTAAACTCATCACTCATAACTATTTAACGTCTTGGGGAGTTTCGGCCGAGTCTTGTGGCGACTCGGCTGGAGAATCTTCTAGGGGAGATAATTGTTGGGTGTACCCCAAGAGCGATCGAAGTTTCATGCGGTGGATGTAAGGCCAGCCGCCATTGGCTTCAATATTCCTGAGCAGTTTGTAAAGTGCTTGGCGGTTGTCGGGAAAAGACGCTTGAAACAAACCGTCCCGAATTTCCCGGTGCGAAGCTTCCAGCGTCCGCAGCAGGGCCAAAAGCAGCAGACTGTCTCCCTGACAACTTTCGGCTAAAGTCCGAATCGCCTCTGTCAGCGAGTGCATTTGAGACTGCAACTTTTCTGACTCTAAATCTTTGCCGTTGTCCATACCGCTGCTTCCTTTGAAATCTACAAGGCCTTTGTCCCCAGCCTTTTGGTCAACCGACTAATCGAGCTAGTCGCGATCGCCATTCGGGGTCATAAGCAAAGTAACTTAAGTAGGTTGACTTAAGCAATATTAATTTGCAATCCAAGTCAGGAAAAGAGCACCACCCGTCGTACCATGTGTATTGGGCTGCGATCCGAACATGATTGAGAAATCATAAGTTCATGCTTATTTTCACGACGCACTAGCTTGATTTTTTGAGTCAATGCCGGTGTCGGTGAAGCGAGCGCTCTGGATCTAAATGCTGCCCTAAGCGCTGGCCTAGCCTGCCGGCGGGCAATTATATTTTGCTCGAAGTAGGGCTTTTTCTTAATATAATCCGATGTTGGATATTGAGGTTGGCAATGAAATATCGTGCTTTAATTGTTGCACTTTTAGCATTTTGCATGAGTGCGCTGGTTGCTTGTTCTTCTGCTCCTGACACGACGGTGGCGACTACTGAGTTGCTCACCTACGACGAGATTAGAGGTACTGGCTTGGCTAATAACTGCCCTAGCTTGGCAGAAACTTCTCGGGGATCGATCCCCATCGAAGCGGGCGGCACCTATAAACTGACTGGTTTGTGTTTGCAGCCCACAACTTATTTTGTGAAGGAAGAACCAGCAAACAAACGCCAAGAGGCGGAATTTGTGCCTGGTAAATTGCTGACCCGGTTCACGTCGAGCATTGACCAAGTTCAAGGTACGCTCAAGGTGGGTACTGACGGAACTCTGACTTTCACAGAAGAAGACGGCTTGGATTTTCAAGCTATTACGATTCAATTACCGGGCGGAGAGCAAGTACCTTTCTTGTTTACCATTAAAGAATTAGTTGCCAGTTCCGATCCCGGAGTGGTTGCTATCAATACTTCCACCGATTTGAGAGGGGAGTTTAACGTTCCTTCTTACCGCAGCGCAGGCTTTTTAGACCCTAAAGGTCGTGGCGTATCGACTGGCTATGACAATGCTGTAGCGCTTCCGGCTACTGACAATTCCAAACGTGTGCGGGCTAATGTTAAGGTAGCTGACACCCGCACTAAAGCGGGCAAAATTTCTCTCCAAGTTGCTAAAGTCAACAGCGCCACTGGCGAAGTTGGCGGGATTTTTGAGAGCACGCAGCCTTCTGATACTGATTTGGGAGCTAGACCGGCTCTGGACGTGAAAATTCGGGGTTTGTTTTACGCTCGCATTGAGCCTTCTGTGTCGTAAAATTGGCTTTCAGGATCGATCGAACTTAAGCAGTTTTTTGCCCTAAAGGTACTGCTCGCTCTTCATTAGCCAACAGTCTTGAGCAACATAACTTAGGACTGTTGACTAATGACTAAATTTATGAGATAATGGTGATGATTAACAAGTTATTAAGTTGGGATTTTTAATTAATTAAAGTATTGTATTCCAACCGCTTTCAGATTATAATATAGCGTTAAAAAAATCGGTTAAATTGGGGCTTGTGCCGCAGGCATTCTAACTGTTAAAGTTCTGCCTTCTGCCGACAACCTTCGGATAATCCCCCTAGCTCGCCGAACCTCCCCAAAGTTCAACGGGTGTGTCCACTATCACACCTATTAAGTGCTACGATTACACTACAATCAAGGTGATTTTTTTAGACTAGATGGGAAACTAGATCTAAAGCAACCTCCGTCCTCTGCCCTACCAACCCTTATGCCACCATGTCTACCACACTACCGAACGAGCTAAAAAGCGAAAATTTCCAATTGTTGCGCGAGTACCAACTTTCTGGATCGAATGAAATCCGCAATCAGTTAGTTAAACTGAATATTGGACTGGTCAGAAAAGAAGTTTACCACTGGATCAACCAGTGCGGTGAAAGCTATGACGATTTGCTGCAAGTCGGATGTATTGGGTTGATCAGGGCGATCGAGCGGTTTGATATCGCCAAGGGACACGCTTTTAGTTCCTTTGCAATTCCCTACATACGGGGCGAAATTCAACACTACTTGCGGGACAAAAGCCCTTCTGTGCGATTTCCCCGCCACTGGCAGTCCCTGGAACGCAAATCAGTAGCAGCGATCAAGGATTTGCAGGTGCAGTTAAACCGCAAACCTACGGATGCTGAAGTAGCAGCAGTCCTTGAGGTTTCTGTACAAGAATGGCAAGAAATTAAGTTGGCCCATCTCAACCGATCGCCTCTGAGTTTGGACGCGCCGATGCAAGATGAAGATGAGGGGGCTACTTGTCTGGGAGAATTGGTGCCCGATAGCAAGTATCGGAGTTTTCAGTTGGCGCAAGAGGATCAAATTCGCGTACAGCAAGCTTTGGCTATGTTGGAACAACGGACTCGCGAGATATTGGAGTTTGTTTTTCTCTACGATTTGACGCAGAAGGAAACGGCTGAACGCTTGGGTATCAGTGCGGTGACTGTTTCTCGGCGAGTTAAGAAGGGGCTGGATTTGCTCAAAGAGATTATGACTAAACAGCTTTAGTTATGAGTCAGTAGTTATGAGTCAGTAGTCAACAGTCAACTAACCACTGACTACCAACTAATTTTTAGATGCTGCGGACAAATTTATCGAGCCTTTCTACGGCTTTTTTAATTGTGCCTAAATCGGTAGCATAAGACAAGCGGATGTGGTCGTCTGCACCAAACGCAATTCCCGGAATAACTGCTACTTGCTGCTGTTCTAAGAAAGCGTCGCAAAATTCCAGAGAATTCATTCCAGTCTTGCTGATGTTGACAAACATATAGAAAGCACCGTCTGGTTTAATACAGCTAATTCCAGGGATAGCATCGAGTAATTCAAATATTACCTGGCGCCTTTCGGCAAAAGCTAGACGCATTGTTTCGACAGACTCTTGGCTGCTTTCCAAAGCTGCGATCGCGCCGTACTGTGCAAAAGTACACACGTTTGAGGTACTGTGACCTTGAATGGTGCTGGTGGCCTTAATTAATTCAATCGGCCCGGCCAAATAACCGATTCGCCAGCCTGTCATCGAGTAAGCTTTAGCAAAACCGCTGCTGATCAGGGTGCGATCGAATATTTCTTTGCCTAGGGAACCGATGCTGACGTGTTGAGCGCCGTCATATATAATTTTTTCGTAAATCTCGTCAGCAACGACTAAAATATCTCGATCGACTATCACCTCGGCCAAGGCTTTGATTTCCGCCCGAGTATATACCATTCCCGTCGGGTTAGAAGGTGAATTCAGTACAAATAACTTGGTTTGGGGAGTAATCGCTCGGCTGAGTTGTTCCGGTGTAATTTTATATCCTGTAGAAGCATCAGTCCGTACAATTACTGGCTTGCCGCTGGCGAGTTTCACCATTTCTGGGTAGCTTAGCCAGTAGGGAGCCGGAATAATTACTTCCTCTCCAGGCTCGATCAGAGCCATCATCAGATTGTAGAGGGAATGCTTGCCGCCGTTGGTGACAATGATATTTTCCGGTTGATAGTTGAGATTATTGTCATCGCGGAGTTTGCGGGCGATCGCAGCTTTTAACAACGGTTCCCCAGCCACAGGGCCGTACTTAGTCTTCCCCTCGTCTAAAGCTTGTTTTGCCGCTGCTTTAACGTGTTCGGGCGTATCAAAGTCGGGTTCTCCCGTACTCAAACTACAGACATCAATCCCTTCGGCCTTCATGGCTTTAGCCTTAGCTGCGATCGCCAAGGTTATAGAAGGAGAAACCTCACCCACTCGTGCTGCCAATTTAATCATTGGATTTTAGATATTAGATTTTTGACTTTAGATCATAGGGTGACAAATCTTGATATTCAACCCTGTTGTTAGGGAATTATGACATTTGTTTACATAGTACGTAAAGGATTAAGCAATTAAAGAATAAAAATTAAAGAAGCTCTTAGTTTTAATTTTTATTTTTTAATTTTTAAATTTTGACGTTATTATTGTAGCATTTTTGATGCCTCGTTACCCTCAACGCCGACCTGCAAGCTTATGGATCTCAAATCTCTGATTCGCGACATTCCTGATTTCCCAAAGCCGGGAATTCTGTTTCGAGACATTACAACTTTGCTGCGCGACCCGCAAGGGCTCAGCTACACCATTGACAGCTTAGCCGAAAAATGCTCTGCAATGTCTGTTGACTATGTGGTGGGCATGGAATCGCGGGGCTTCATCTTTGGCGCGCCTTTGGCTTATAAAATGGGAATAGGCTTTATTCCTGTCCGCAAGCCGGGGAAACTGCCCGGTGCGGTTCATTTTGCTGAGTACGAGTTGGAGTACGGTGTCGATCGGCTGGAGATGCACCGAGATGCCATGACAGCGGGCAGCCGGGTGCTGATTGTGGACGATTTAATCGCCACTGGCGGAACAGCGGCGGCGACGGCTAAATTGTTGGATCAAGCTGGCTGCGAGCTTGTCGGTTTTGCTTTTATCATTGAATTACAGGCTTTGGGCGGCAGGCAGAAATTGCCCGATGTGCCGATCGTCACGCTAGTGGAGTATTAGTCACTTGACAGTTGACAGTTGACAGTTGACAGTTGACTGTTAAATAAAAACTACTGACAAATAAGACCCTTGAGCTTTGCATCGGAATTATTCATCTCTCTCTTCTGGAGACTCTGCTATCTCTGCGTCAAGAGCGGTTAAATCATTCCGATGCAACCGGAATTAATATCATTCACCAATCTAAAATCTAAAATCTAAAATCTAAAATCCTATGACTTCTCTTAAGTTAAATCGAAATGGGCGGATGTTGAATTCTCTGTTTGGTGGCGAGACATTTACTTATGTTTTCAAGCGACTGTTGCAGGCACTTTTAACGCTATTTTTGGCATCGGCTCTTTGTTTTGCAATTATTGAGCTAGCACCTGGAAATTACTTGGATACTTTGAGCCAAAATCCCAAGATTTCGCCGGAGACTCTCAAGCAACTCGAACAGCAGTTCGGCTTAGATAAACCAGCTATTGTGCAGTATTGGTTGTGGCTGCAACAAATTGTGACGCGGGGGAATTTTGGCACGAGTTTTGTGTATCAGCGATCGGTAGCTTCTCTGCTGTGGGAACGGGTACCGGCGACGTTATTAATGGCGATCGCATCTTTGATTGTAACTTGGGCGATCGCGCTTCCCTTGGGAATTGTCGCCGCCGTCAATCAAAACCGCACAGTCGATCGAGTTCTGCAAGTAGTCAGCTACACGGGACAAGGATTTCCCAGCTTTATCACAGCGTTGCTGCTGCTATTTTTTGCTCAGAATACTTCGCCTCTTTTCCCCGTCGGAGGAATGACAAGTATCGACCACGCAGACTTACCTTGGTGGGGTCAAATCCTCGATTACGGCTGGCACTTAATTTTGCCAACTGTCGCCCTCAGCCTTACTGGTTTTGCTGGTTTGCAAAGATTGATGCGCGGACAATTGTTGGACGTGCTGCGTCAAGATTACATCCGAACAGCACGGGCGAAAGGTTTGCCGGACGATCGAGTAATTTACATTCATGCTTTGCGGAATGCTGTTAATCCGTTGATTACGCTATTGGGTTTTGAGTTTGCGAGTTTGTTGAGCGGTGCGTTTATTGCGGAATTTTTCTTTAATTGGCCGGGTTTGGGAAAGCTGACTTTGGAGGCGGTGAACAATCAAGATTTGTATTTAGTAATGGCAAGTTTGATGATGGGTGCGACGATGTTGATTGTGGGGAATTTGTTGGCGGATTTGCTGCTGAAAGCTGTCGATCCTCGGATCAAGCTGGAAGATTTGAAGTGATAGAATCATATTTGACTATAAATTTGATTCTCGTTAAATTCTGTTGTGACACAATCATTTTCAAAGAATGTTCCTAGCCCTCGCTTTTCCAATCAGTCCCCCGCGACGCTAAATGATGAAATTCGATTGGCAGATGAGTTAGGTATCATACCCATTAAAGTGGGAGCAGCAGGATTTGACAATATAATTAATGAAGGTACTGTCAAATGGGCAGTGACAACAAACCTATAACTCCTTATAATTCCGAAATTTTTAGATGTTAACAATGAAATTTACCATACGGTTATAACTCGCGGTCAGCCTGTTTTGGCTGCGGGAGAAGCCGAGATTGTCGGCAGCAACGGTTCATATATTGTGCTAACAATCAGCAATCACAGCGGGCATTTTAGACCCAATTCAGAGAGCTTAGAACTAGGAATTACAGCCTTTAGGCAGCAAGGGGTTGATACAAATAATGCTGATATCGAATATGTGGAGTAGATAAATGATGACTCAATCTCCTACGACAATATCCCTCGCTCGCATTCTCCAACAAAATGCCGAATCTGTACTGATTTGGGCGAACAACATATTTTCAGGTAAAACCGCCCAACCACAAGACTTTAACTGGCTGTTATTAGCCGATGTTTCCTCGGCTAAGGCTCGAAAAGGTGAAAATGGTTCCGGTTTGTGCGATCGCAAATGGGCAGAAGTCGCGATCGCAATTTACGCTCGCAAGGCCGATGATGCCGAGCGCAAAAAACCAGGTAGTGGCGAGTCTTTTACGATTTCCTCAATGATGTTGCGGGCTGCGGCGATCGAAAAACAGGAAGTAATTTCCGATCGTACTGTTCTCGATGTTAACTTAATTTTAGAATGGTTTTGGGATCACATCAAAGAGTCGCAGGAAGATGTCGAAAAAAAGGCAGCTAATTGGAAAACGCTACCTATTGCAGAAATTCGCGAGTTAAGAAAACTTAAAAATCGATTGAAAGTTATTGCAGCACTTTCTGATACTGATAAATATGTTTTAGATGAAAAACTCAACACTTGGCTTTTACTACGCGATAAACTACCCTAAAAGTGCGATAAATATTCCCATGCCCCATTCCCATGCCCCATTACCCATCTCGGAGTGTTTTATGTCAGAACAACAACCAAACGAGCCAATGAGTTTTAGCTGCTTTGCGGACTGGTGCAGGCATATTGACAGTCTTTCAGAAGAGGCAAGGTACACAGTTGAACGGTTGTTAAACAAGGCTGGCACTGATGACGCTGAAGCAGCGGAGCGGAGACTTTCAAGCATGACAAAACTGGAGCTCAGCTACAATAGAATTACCGACATCAGCTCTCTCGGCTCGCTGACCAATCTGACAACACTGGATCTCAGCTACAATCAAATTACCGACATCAGCTTCCTCGGCTCGCTCACCAATCTGACAACACTGAATCTCTGCCACAATAGAATTACCGACATCAGCTCTCTCGGCTCGCTCACCAATCTGACAAAACTGTCTCTCTACCACAATCAAATTACCGACATCAGCGCGTTGCGATCGCTCACCAATCTGACAGAACTCGATCTGATCGGCAGTAGAAATCCAATTGCCGCTCTCACCGTGTTAGGCGAACTCGCACAGAAACGGCGCACTCTTTCGACTAAGCCAATTGATGCTGAAAAAGCCACAGAATCAGTCAAAGTTGCTTATGCCGCTATTGGCTTACAAGAACCCGAAGTTATTGTTTGGAGCAGTCTCCGCGACGCTTTTCTCCAAATCTTCAACTTGCCTAAACACGACCATTCACAAAACTGCTCAAACGAATGGAGCAGGAATAGATTGGGGGAAAGACTAGACTGGAAATGGATTTCCCCATCGATTATGGGAGAATTTACCAGTCCGACGGTGTGGTACTACGATCTCCATCGCATGACGATCGAGTGCGAAGCAGATAGCACACTGCGTTCGCTAATCGGTGAATTGGTTCGCGAATATACGGTATCGGCGAGACCAAGGATAGGGAATGTTTTGAAAGATTTTTTGTCCTACCTGGGATACCCTAAAACCCCCACAACTTTGTTTAAAGAAATCTATTTAACTGAACTTTATATCTCTTCATCAGGCATCAATCTCTCGGAAAAGGCACAAGAAATACTTCGTTCCCAAAAGCTGCTTTTCGAGCATTGCGGTTGGATATTTCCCTTTGAAAAGTTTTGCGCGGTGTGCGATCGCCCCCGCCACCTGCGCTTTGACAGTCAAAACCGCCTGCACGCCGAAGGAGAACCTGCGATCGAGTTTGCGGATGGATGGAATTTTTACTATTATCACGGTGTCAGATTGCCGGAAAAATATGGTCACGTCCACCCAAATCAATGGCAATCCCAATGGATTTTAACAGAAAAGAATGCCGAACTTCGGCGAGTGTTAATTCAAGGAATTGGTTACGATCGCATTTGTCAAGAGTTGTCAGCAGAACAAATAGATAGTTGGCAGGAATATGCACTCTTAAAAATAGATAAGCTGTTGTGCCTTTAAATAGGGTATAATAAAAAATGAGTTTAGTCAATCTCTACAAAAATGCCAGCTAAAA
>NZ_JAUBPS010000083.1:0-25188 GCF_036700865.1 Microcoleus sp. S13C4 | reverse complement strand
ATTAATAATTAAATGGGGTCGCAAAATCAAAAATAAGGGTAATGCTTGTATCACAGTTTAAATGTGCAACAGCTTACCCAATTTCCAATTACCAATTCTAAATGCCTAACAATCGAGCTGGATTGTGTTTCATCATTAAATCAATTTCGTGCAGAGAAATGCCTTCATTTATCAATTTTTCCACAAATAATTTGTAACCTTCCGCCGGCAAAGGATCGGGTTTCCTTCCTAAATCCGTACTCATAACAAAATGCTCTGCTCCTATTAGTTTAATCGCTGCTGCCATCTTACTAATAGAAACTTGATGCCAGTTTTTGTGTCCGTCATCAGCGGCATTTTCTCCCATCAAATCGTTTACAAATGCGAGTTCTAAGAAAGCTCCGGCTGCGGCGGCTGTTTGCATATTTTCTAGGGATAAACCCGGTACATCCGCCATTGCGTGGGTAATCAGGATGTTTTTAATGTTGAGCAGGTTGGCTTCACCGACAACCGCCATCACTTCTTCTGAGGAAATATGACCAGTTTCCAATACCAAATTCTCTTTTGCTACAATCTTCAACACCGCTGCTGTTTCCGGTAAAACCTTGCCATTTTCCGCAATTTTAATCCCTATTCCCGATTTGTGAAAAACCTGCAGGTGATGCTCAGCATCAACCGTTGGTAGCCACACTACTTTACCGTATTTGCCACCGATGCGGTGCATTGCCTCAACCGCTTCGGGATTAATGCCACCTACCGAATGATTGAGAACAACTCCCCCGAAAACTTCGATTTCTGGTACTATTTTATTAACCAGAACTGCCCGCGCTGCTGTGCTGGCATAATGATTTTTCAAGACAACAGCTTTCATCTTCGCCCTAGCAGCTAATTTCCCTACTTCAAAATCATCCAACCTGCGAGGAATCACATCCGGAGAAGAATGAATGTGAAAGTCGATCGCACCTTCGATCGTACTCTTGGGCAAATTGACCATCGGCGGATCTCCGACAGCATAAGCTGGCAGACAAAACCAAGAGCAAACCATCCAAACTAACGTTAAAAAAACAGCTTGCATTCATCCCCTCTTCCCTTCTTCCCTCTGCGTTCTCGGCGCCCTCTGCGGTTCATTTCCTCTTAATCCTCTCAAATAAAAGATTTAACCGCATTTGCTAAAGCTTCTGCATTCTCTTCGTGCATACCCAAAGAACCGGGAATAACTCGCGATTCAACACCCGGTAATTCCGTTAATGCTTCCATTTCAGCCTTTGATTTGGGCGGCGCATTTTCAGCAATTACAACCATCACCGGCACTGCTAATTGTTGAAAATTATCTGTAAATTCCGATCGCACTTTTGCCGGATCTAAACCACCAGTCACAAAGGCAGCGGAACCGTATCGAGCACCGGGTTTTTGCGTCACTTGCCATTTGCCTTGAATGAAATCCGGCGTGACTTTAGCTGCATCAACATAGACGTGGCGGCGGTACATGAGACTGAGGAATGACGGCGCAGTGTTTAGTTTGTATAGGAATTGTCCCAGTAAGGGCGATCGTACTAATTCTCTCACAATTCCATGCCACCCGCTTTGCTGTTTGCTCATCGTCGGCAAAGGCCCGCGCCAAGTCGGCGCAGCTAACACAATCTTTGACCAAACATTGGACTGTGATTGCGCTAATTGCATCACATAACCCGCAGCGTGACCTGCTGCAACTACAGCAACAGGACTATTAAAATTTGCCTCAACAAAATCCTTAAGAAATTGATGGTATAATTGCGGTTGATAGTCAGTACGCGGGCGATCGGATTCGCCGAAACCCGGCCAATCTAAGCTCACAACTTGAAATTTATGAGCTAATAATTCTGCTAAAAAACGCATTTCTTCTCGCGTCGAAACCGTACTGAAAGCCGGCAGCAGCAATACAGGATTTCCCTGTCCTCTGGTTTCGTAAATAACTTTTATTTGCCTTTCTTTCCAATTCCAGAGATATTCTTGAACTGCGGCGGGATAGTTGCCAGAACCTGATTTTGTTAAATTTGTAGTTTGAGTCATGCCTGTTTATTCTTTTAATTTGCTTCGGCTTGCTTGCTCAATTCACAAGCAAGTGCCTTATTTTTCATCATTTGAAAGATGTTGTAAAATCCGTTAGCCCGGGAAGGTGTCAGACTCACATTCAATCCCGTGTCTTGAATAAAATCTGGGGTAATGGTGACAATTTCAGCAGGCGTTAATCCGCTCAAACCTTCCACCAGCAACCCAACTAATCCTTTGACTAACTGAGCGTCTGAATCACCTTGATACAGAACTTTTCCTTCTGCCAAATTTGCAGTAATATAAACTTGCGACACGCACCCAGAAACTTTGTTTTCCGGCAGTTTATCGCTTTCGGGGAATGCTGGGAGTCGCTTGGCATACCACAGCAGTTGTTCGTAGCGCTGTTTCGGATCGGAGTGTCGCTGAAAGCGCTGGACGATTTTAGCTAGGGCTGCGGGTAGCGCGGTGTTTGCGGACATGATTTACTCGTAGCAGTTTATTTTGCTAATATTATAAACTTTATTGTAGCAGCAGGTACGCTCGATTTGCAACATCAGCGTTGATCTGCATTCATCTACTGTTACAAACCCAAAAATACAACTTTTGGCAGTCTCGTCCGTGTAGCTGCGAATAACCTTCGCCATTACAAACGGTCAAATTATAGAGTGATGAAATATCAAAAAAAACAACTGTTGAGCTGTGAGAGAATTCGATAGTATGCCTTTTGCCCGAAAGACATCGAAGGCCATTTAATTGGTGAGAAAATATTAAAATTTGTGGGCATCAAAAGGTCGATAGCTCTGCATGATCGATCGCCGATCTGAATAGATGATTGTAGATGACAAGTGCGATCGTCCCGCAATTATCAAATTTCGCAACGATCGCGATTTGAGCAAAATTCAAACGTTAGCTCGAACACTATGGCTCGATCGCCCTTACACGGGTAAAAGCGGCACACCGCGCAACTGGCGCAGGGAATTGATGCAAACGGGGCAGTCGCAGCCAAACATCGCCACGGCGGCATCGCTTTCTTCTTCCGAAAAGTCCAGCATCGCCACCGGCTGGCCATCCGGCGACTGCCAAGCGATCGTCGGTTTAGAATTTGAAGCAGCGGTTTTGGCGGAGAGGCGCACGCAACTCAGACGCTGAGTGTGGGGCGATCGCACGCAGCGGGGCGCATCACCCGATTGGCTTGGTGTTTCGCCAATTTGAGCGGGATTGGCCAGGGCGCTCAAAGACATCAGAGATCCAAACAGCGTCGGGCTTACAAGTAAAGTGAGGAGCAATCTATTCATTTGTCGTCCTTAAGAACTTCAACGTATACAGTAGCCGATTATCTGTTGAAATTCAACAAGGTTTTCGTCCGATATCAGTTTGATTTGGGGTTATTAAGGCTTAAAAGCCGAATATTTGCGGCCCAAACCTTCAACAATTATCCGCGTATTAGCAACCAGATAAGTATCACCTTTGCTCCCACTTTAAGAATTGTTGCAATTTGAGTAAATTTAACTTGCCAGGGATAGCAAATTCATCCAATGCGGGTAAACTGATTTCAGCAAGGACAACTCGAAACAGCGAACAAGTTTACCTCAAAAACCAGGTGGGGAGTGATGAGTACAGTTTTAGTGGTGGAAGATTCCCGCAGCCAGCGGGAGTGCATTTCACATCAGTTGAGATGCAGCGGCTTGAATGTAATTCAGGCATCTGACGGTGTGGAAGCGCTGGATAAAATTGAAAAAAATTGCCCAGATTTAGTATTATTAGATGTCATAATGCCCCGCCTGGACGGCTACGGCGTTTGCCGTTTAATTAAAGCTAATCCCGAAACTCGGAATCTACCGGTGGTATTTTTAACAGGCAAGGGACAGCAGTTACCTTTATTTTCGAGGTTCCAGGGCGATCGCGCCGAGGCTTATGTTAGCAAACCTTGGCAGCCGAGGGAACTTTTGGCAACGATCAAAAAAGTTTTGCTCAATGCCAATATTAAGTTCGATCGAGCTTCAGCGGACGCTTGGACGGAATATGGAATTTTAAACTTAAACACAGTCGAACTTTATCAAAGCCACGCGGATGCTTGGACAAAATACAGCGCCCAAATTATTAAATTGTACGATTCCAGCTTAGCAGCTTTCGAGCAAGCTTTGACAATTGAACCGAGTCACTCGAATGCAAACAAGTATCGCAACCGAGTCCAGACAATCCGGGCAATATTGATCAAAAAATTAGAGCAAACTAAACCTTGCAAAGTGTGCGATTATTATTACGGCAAGGATGGCATCACTTGTGCGGTGCATCCGGCTGGCCGCCCTCAAGAACTCTGTCGCGATTGGGAATTTAATTAAACTAAAATGAAAACAAATAACCGCGCTAACTTGGAAAAGTTGCTGCAAGAAAGAAACGAACATCCCGAAAGAATGGCTGAAATTGATGAAAAAATTAATGCCACTTTCCGCAAAAATTACGCAATTTTAGTAATGGATATGTCGGGATTTTCTCGCACAACAGTCCGCTACGGAATTATTCATTTTTTGGCAATGATTCACCGGATGCACGGAATTGTCAAACCGATAATTTCCGAATACGGCGGCACTGTAGTTAAGGAAGAAGCAGACAATATTTTTGCAGTTTTTGCTGATGTAAAATCTGCGGTGGAAGCTGCGATCGACTCTTTGAAACAAACGGCCGCTGTCAACACGACACTGCCGCCGGAGATGGATATTTACCTCTGCATTGGTATTGGCTGTGGCGATGTTTTGATGCTGGAAGGAGAGGATATGTACGGATCGGAATTTAATTTGGCATCAAAGCTGGGAGAGGATTTGGCGGAACGGGGAGAAATTTTGCTCACCTCAGCAGCCTTTGAAAAGTTGGAAGGTGACAAGGAAGACTGGGAAAAAGTGGAACTTTCGGTTTCAGGTTTGGAGTTGGTGGCGTACAAGCGGCTGTAATCGGCTGAATTTCTGTTGTGTTCTCGTTTTTTGCCCGGCTGGAAAATGAGAACATGACTTGCGCCAGCCTTCACTAGAAACCCGGTTTCTTCGCAGATATCGGGCGACTCAGCCATTTTGGTAGAAACCGGGTTTATGAGGCTTTAGTCCTAGAGAATATCGAGTTTAAATAAAATTTAAAATCAGATGATTGAGGAACACAAAACTTGGCAATCTATTAATTTATCCGCTATTGGACAGCGGCTGGCTTGGCTGCCGCAACAGCCAGACAAAGTTATTTTTTGCAAAGAGTCGGGTGTTCACTATGTTGCAGTCACAAAAGAGCGATCGCACATTAAGCTATCTTTAGTAGAAAAAGTAAATCAGCACACAGATTTACTGCAATCTGTTTTCGATTTCAACAATCCTTTACATCTAGTGTCTGAATATACTCAGGCGATGATATTGGGTTTAGTGTGGCAAAGCCAACCTCAAAGAATCTATATGGCTGGATTTGGCGGCGGCAGAATTCCCTTAGTTTTGCACCACTATTTCCCGGAAACTGTTATAGAATGTACGGATGTCGATCCGATCGCGATCGAAGCAGCTACACAGTGTTTTGGGGTGAAATTCGACGATCGGCTAACTGTAACAATTCAAGACGGCAGAGAGTATTTAGAGCAGCAAAAATCAGATACTCAGTACGATATCATTATGATCGACGTAGCTTTTGGCAACGGCTACTTTCCGCACCGCCTATCCACCAAAGAATTTTATCAAATCTGCGAAAAACACTTGTCAAGCGAGGGAGTTGTGGTAGCAAATATGCTGCACAGAGATCAGTTTTATGCCGAAAAAATCAGGACTTTTCAAAGTGTGTTTTCTCAGGTGTGCCTGTGTGTTTGCCAGGAAAGTAATAGCATTTTGATTGGTAGCAACAGCCAGATTTTGGAGAAAGATGAGATTGTTGCTAAGGCAAAATATTTGCAAGATAGCTATCAATTTTCCTTTCCATTAACAGACAGGGCGCTTGAGGTAAAAGTAGGTAGAGAATTGGCGGCAGCTATACCTAATTTAGAAAAAGCTCAAATTTTGCATGACGATTCGCCGCCCGTTGGTTATTTTGATTGCTGGTTATTGTGATATTTATAGTAAGTCCGGGTTTACTCTTTGTGAAACAGGCTGGAAAGGCTGTTCCTGATGTGGCTTTCACGATGTTGAGATAGCCCGCCGATTGAAAGAGACTGTGGGATGAAATTGCCTTTTGAGTGCGATCGTATATAACCATCGACAATAGGGCCACTGAGGACACGGCATTGCCGTTTCCCTACCCCAACATAATCAATCTTTCTCAATAATAGATCTAACCATCGCCCGATTAATTGTAGCGAAACCGCACGGCGTCCTCTTCTGACTGTAGGTAATATCAATTCCGATGCCACCGGATTTGATATAACTCCTATTTCATATATTCACCCATCTGCTGTTCCAGCTTAGCTAACAATGTATCCACATCGGTCGCGGCTTCCTCAAAACAAACGGGAGGTTCAGGCTTAGGTTCAAAAAGAATCAACTTAATTTGACCTTCACCGATCGCCAAAATCGCCACTTCCTTCTCAGGCTTGTGAGCGTTCAACACACCTACAACTTCCTGAATATGACTTTTTACTTGACGGTTCAACTCCTCAACCGCCTCTTTCTTACAATACACAAAACGCGCAGTTTCTGCAATATCAATTGCTAAAATCTCCTCGCTTTCCTCTCCCCTTTCCAGAAATAGCCCCCAAGCCAAAGCAGCCAATTCATGTTGATTAGCTTTCACAAATTTATCTAACTTGCGGCTCCAGCTATTTTCGTTGGGTTTGGACTCAGGGCTATCAAATAAAAACATTTTCTCTTCTTGTTTGTATAAACTAATATTTTACAGTCAGTTGTCAGTTAGCAGTTGGCAGTTGGCAGTTGGCAGTTGGCAGTTGACTGTTGTCATTAGTTACCCATGCCCAATGGCCCATCCCCAATTACAAATTAGCAATTCCCAATTACCCAAAACCGCTGCGTTTCTATCTTATACCAGATTGCACGCGCCAGAGCGCCGCATAAATTCCGTCCTGTTCGATCAGTTGTTCGTGCTGCCCAGATTCTACCACCAGCCCTTCTTCCATGACACAAATGCAATCGGCATTGCGGACAGTAGAAAGACGGTGGGCGATCGCAATTGTAGTGCGATTTTTGGTGATTCGTTCGAGCGATCGCTGAATTGCCGCCTCAGTCTCGTTATCCACCGCTGAAGTAGCTTCGTCAAGAATCAAAATCGGCGGATTCTTCAAAACAGCCCTTGCAATTGCAATTCGCTGCCGCTGACCCCCCGACAATTTTTGACCGCGTTCCCCTACAATAGTGTTGTAACCGTCGGGCAATTGCGAAATAAACTCGTGAGCCTCCGCAATTTTAGCAGCATTTACTATCTCTCGATTGCTTGCCTCAAAACTGCCGTAAGCAATATTTTCTGCCACCGTACCGTGAAACAAAAACACATCTTGACTCACTAATCCGATCGCTCTCCGCAAATCTTTTAAATTCAGGTTATTTAATTCTATTCCGTCGAGATAAATATTGCCGTACTGTACCTCGTACAGCCTCAATATGAGTTTCACCAGCGTACTTTTTCCCGACCCGGTAGCGCCAACAATCGCAGTAGTTTTTCCAGCCGGCAGAGTCAAGGAAAAATACTGCAAAATCGGTTTTCTTTGATTGTAAGAAAAGGTAACATTTTTAAATTCCAGCTCACCCTTAATCGAACTAACTGGCCGCCGAATATCACCCGTGTGAATTGCGATCGGAGTATCCAACAAATTCATCACCCGATTAGTAGAAGCCATTGCGCGCTGGTATTGATCTAGAGTATCTCCCAGGCGAGTCAGCGGCCACAGCAACCGCTGGGTCAAAAACACTAAAACGCTGTAAGTTCCCACAGACAACCGGCCCGCCACTACCTCCAAACCGCCCAGAAATAGTGTTGCAATAAACCCCAAGAAAATCACAACCCGAATCAGCGGAATAAAAGCAGCCGAAAGTGCGATCGCCCGTCGGTTGCTTTGGCGGTAAGCTTGGCTTTGTGTTTCGATGCGCTGAATTTCATAATCTTCGGAAGTAAAACTTTTAATAGTAGTAATTCCCATCAAATTATTCGACAGTTGCCCGTTTAGAAAACTCACCTTTTCCCGCACATCAGCATAGAAAGGAGCGAGGCGATTTTGAAAGGCGATCGAACCCCAAATAATAAAAGGTATCGGCAGCATTGACAGCCCAGCAACACCCGGCGAAGCAGCAAAAAAAGCCGCCCCAATCACAACAACCGTTGTAATTACCTGAATTACCTCATTAGCGCCGTCGTCCAAAAAACGTTCGAGTTGATTGATATCATCATTGAGAATAGAAATCAAACCCCCAGTGCTGCGTTCTTCAAAATAAGCTAATTCTAATTCCTGCAAATGGCTGTAAGCTTCCAGACGCAAATCGTGTTCAATATCCTGAGCCAAATTGCGCCACAAATAATCATAGGCATATTCAAAAATAGATTCCAACGTCCAAACAATCGCGCTCAAAAGAGTGATAATTGCCAGTTGCCAAAAAACCTCTTTTATGCCCCACTGAGCGAGTATAGAATCTTGCTGTTTCACCACCACATCAACGGCAATACCAATTAATGCTGGCGGCGCTAAATCAAAGAATTTATTCAGCAGCGAACAGATACTTGCCAGCCAAGCTTTCAGGCGGTAGCGGCGTCCGTACTTCAGCAGCCGCTTTAGGGGATGGACAGGTTTTGATGGATTTGGTGATGCTTGAGAATCATTCATAGGGCATGGGGCATCGGAAATAGGGCCGAGAATTAAAAATTAGTAGGGTGCTCCGCGCGCACCTTACCCTTGTTTAATTTTTAATTCTCCAATGCCCCGTTCCTAGGCTTTAAACGTTAACACTGGATTCATTTTAGCGACTACACCAACTATTTGCGTCTCAACCTGAACGTCAATTACTGGTTGAATTGGTTTGTAAGGGGTTGGTGCTTCTTCGATTCTGCGTTCTTCGCGCCAGGTAATGCAATCTACGCCAGTTAATTCCAAAGCGGAGTCAGTTTTGTCAACACCTTTGCGACTCATATTGAAGCGCGATCGCGCCCTTCCTGCACCGTGAGAAGCCGATCGCAAAAATCGATCGTTTCCCTTCCCAACCAGCAAATAAGAGGGCGCGCCCATCGAACCCGGTACAATTACAGGCTGACCCGAATGTGCCCGACAACGCCTTTGCGAGTCACCCAGCGGGCACCTTCAGCTAAGGTAATATTGTGAGGCAAATCGTATACTAACGGAGCTTCCACATCGCCGAAAACTTGCAGCAAACGCCAGCGCAGAAGTTGTGCTAGCAGCAAACGGTTGATAAAACCGTAGTTAGCGGCTGTTGCTTCTTCCGCTGGCAAATAGCTCACAAGTTCGGGATTTGCTGCCACAGACAGCGAAAAAAGCCGGGATTCAGGATGTTTTAGACTTTTTTGCTAGGCCTGGCAAGCTCGATCGGGCAACATTCGGCGAACCCGAGTAAATCATGAAGCCGAACCGGTGGCCACCGGGATCACTATTCCTGCTGTTTCGACTATGCAATCGCCACTCCCGCATCCCCTGGATAGAAGTCAGGAGTAGCGCCAGCGCAACCAACGCAACCACCTTGAGGGTGACGAAATTCGCCAAACTTGCTAACTGTTTGAGCGCTTTGCTTCCACAGGAAAATCCTCTGGGAGCAAAACTTCTGCTGTTTGAGCATCGGCATCTTGCCAGTGTTCATTCAAAGAACTCTTAAATTCTCTTTTGGAACTGGTAAGATTCCACTGTTCTTTCAAATAACTATTGAGAGAAATAGAGTAGACTTTGGTGCTGTAACTAACATCGAGACTTTGCCGAGACAAAGCTCGCAAAAGCCTGTTCAAGTTTTTCGGCTGCTGCATAAATAGTCTTTTGCGGGTTGCATACTAACCGCCAGGAGTGGAAGAGATTTTTTAGGCAAAAAAAGACTTGGGTTCAGCAGCGGCCATCTTTTTCAAGATAAGTTAAAAGGCAATTATCTAATGACTAAATTTATGGCATATCATTTCTAATCTGTCAATCCTTTCATTGAATTTTTAATAAATATATATGATTTACCAAGCACTGTCAGAAACCCGGTTTCTCCCTAGAAAAATAGCATCCAAACCAAAGATTTTGCGAAGAAACCGGGTTTTTTGAGCCAGCGTGTCCTACCGCATTCCAGTCTTCATTGCGAGGAAGTAGGGGCAATCGCCGACGGTTGCCCCTCCCCACTTAAAGAAAATACCTCACCGTCGTCACCACCCGACTTCTCTTAGCCCGCAAAGCCGCTTTCAAGAAGAAAGCAGTTTGATTGTGCAGCAGTCCCTCCCACCAATTTCGCGTCACAAAAGCCGGAATGATCAGCGTTAAATATACTCCCGGTCGCTGTTCTTCAAACAAAGTCAAAAAGTGCGTCAAAGCCTCACCAACAGAACGGTAAGGCGATTCCAGAATTTCCAAAGGAATGTCTGACTGCAAATCTTTCCAAGCTAACTGTAATTTTTCTCGATCGGTCAAACCAATATCTACGTGAACTGCCACAACTTCATCAGCAATTAAACGAGCGTAATCAAGGGCCTCGAAAGTTCCCCGGTGCAACTGCCCGACTAACACCACTGCCGGATGTGTTACCGTCTTAACTTTAGGTCTACGAAGATAAGACCTCGGTTCTATTCCCTGAATGCTCAAGCGAGCCGCTACATACCGATAGTGTCGGTGAATAGCTAAAAATAGACTGACTACGATCGGAATAGTTACTACGACAACCCAAGCTCCCAAAAGGAATTTTGTAGCGAGAATTACAGCCAAAACTCCCGTTGTTGCCACTGCACCAATACCGTTCATCACAGCACTAACTTGCCAACCTTTACCTCGTTCCTTAAACCAGTGAATTACCATTCCCGATTGGGAGAGAGTAAAAGAAGTGAAAACCCCAACCGCATACAGGGGAAGCACCGCGCTCGTATTGCCTCGAAAGATGATAATTAAAAGAGCAGCGCAGAAGCTGAGCAGATTAATGCCATTAGAATAAACCAGTCGATCGCCCAACAGCGACAACTGCCTCGGCAAGAACCCGTCCCGCGACAAAAAATAACAAAGTCGCGGAAAATCAGCATAACTCGTATTCGCCGCCAACAGCAAAATTAACAGAGTTGCGGCCTGCAAATAGTAATAAAATACACCGACACCAAAAATCTGTTTTCCCAATACAGAAAGGAGCGTTTCATGTTCTGTAGGAATCACCTGATAAATATGGGCCAAGTAACTAACCCCCAAAAACATCGCTCCCAGAATTCCCCCCATATAGCTCAAAGTCAGGCGCGCATTTTTCCATTCAGGAGGCTTAAAAGCCAACACCCCGTCTGATATGGCTTCAACTCCAGTCAGGGCTGTACAGCCCGCCGCAAAGGCGCGCGCCAGCAGAAATAATCCCAAAGGTTCCTTAGCTGGAATATTTTGTAATGTCGGCATAACCTGACCTGTTGCCTGTTGGAATAAACCGCAGCCAATCAAAATAAAAATGCCAAGGAGAAACGCATAGGTGGGAACCATAAATATATTGCCCGATTCCCGCAATCCCCTGAGATTGGCAAACATGATTAGGACAATAAAAAATAAACACAGTTCGACTGTGTAGGGGTGCAGCGAGGGAACTGCTGAAGTCAAGGCTGCCACCCCAGCCGAAATACTGACTGTGACGGTGAGGATGTAATCAATCATCAGCGAAGCTGCTGCGATCAAACCGGGATAAATACCCAAGTTTTCTCGCGCTACAATGTAAGCGCCACCGCCGTTGGGGTACGCTTTAATTGTCTGTCGGTAAGACAGCGCCACGATCGCCAACAGTAAAATAATAATTCCAGAAATAGGCAGCGATAACCTTAAACTACTACTCCCCGCTAGTAACAGTACCAGCAGAGTTTCTTGAGTAGCGTAGGCAACAGACGAAAGTGCATCGGAAGCCAGAACAGCTAGTCCTGTAGCGTTGCTTAGTCGCTCGTGAACCGATGCGCTAGTCGGAAGAGATTCACCCAGTAAAAATCGCTTGAGTCGAGAATAAGTGTACATGGAAACTCAATATATAGGCGTCCACAAATCATAATCTAGACGGGAACCGTTTTAAGTAATTTGTGGATCACAATTTGTAATTCTGTCTCGCTTGTTGAGTCAGCTTCAGCTTGTGTTCGAGAGCTTGCCAATTTTCGGCTTCGATATCGCTGATGAACTCGTCGAGACTGTCGCGGTAAATAGAGAGCGATCGCAACAATTCCTCTCGATTGTACTTCGCCACCATCACTCCCAGCTCGGGATTGCCGCCCCCAACGCGGCTCGTGTCCCGAAAACCCGAACTCGCCAAATGTTGGGCTAAATTAACAATATCCCGATCGCCCTCTTGATCGCACGCAGCAACCAGCGTCGCGCTCGCCATGAGCGGTAAATGAGAAATCCAAGCCACAGCTCGATCGTGCTCGCTCGGCTCACATCGGTAAACTTTAGCACCCAGCAACCGCGCAATTTCCTCAACCTTATCCACCGCAAGCGCCGGCGTCTGGGAAGTCGGCGTCACCACGTAAGGCCGCCCGACAAACAAATCCGGCACCGCCGCCTCAATCCCGCTTTCAGCAGTCCCCGCCATCGGGTGTCCCCCCACAAAATTCGGCCACAGAGAAGACACAGCCTGCACTATGGGTGCTTTTACGGAACCGACATCCGTTACAATAGTATCAGGGGAAAGATAGGGCACCAACTCTCGGACGATCTGCTTGATCGACCCTAGAGGCGTGCAAATAAAAACCAGATCGGCTGCTGCGATCAGAGACAGGTGTATGCTGGCTTCATTTACAACACCGCGAGCTTGCGCCCGATCGCAAGTCTGCTGCCGACTCGAAACCCCAAAAACATCAAACCCGCGCGATCGCAAATCCAGCCCGATCGAGCCGCCAATTAAACCTAGTCCGACAATACCGATATTCATAGCAATAAAATGGGGATATTTGATACGGTGCCGCCCCCATGACAGTCGAGGAACTCCTGAAAAAATATGCCGCCGGAGAAAGAAACTTTGCCGGAATCAACCTGACTGAGGCCAACCTCAGCGGCGTCAACTTGAGCGGAGCCAACCTCAAGGGTGCGAATCTGAGTGTAGCAAACCTGAGCGGAGCCAACCTCAGCAAAACCAACCTCACAGGTGCCAAACTCAACATTGCCAGACTCAGTGGCGCCCATCTAGGCGGCGCCGACCTCACCGACGCCGACCTCAACGTCGCTTATCTAGTGCGAGTTGACCTCAAAAAAGCCACACTCATAGGAGCCAAACTGATCAGAGCCGAGCTAATTCGAGCCGAGCTCAGCGGCGCCAACCTGCAAGGCGCAAACCTCAGCGGCGCCACCCTCACCGAAGCCACTCTTCGAGGAGCCAACCTCGAACAAGCCAACCTTCGAGGTGCTCATCTCAGCGGCGCGTGCTTGACAGAAGCCAACCTCGAACAAGCCAACCTGCAAGGAGCCGACCTCAGCCGAGCCGACCTCAGCGGCGCAGACTTGCGAGGTACAGAACTGCGGCAAGCCAATCTCACTCAAGCCGTACTCAGCGGCGCCGACCTCAGCGGCGTCAATTTGCGCTGGGCAATCCTCAGCGGCTGCAATCTCCGCTGGGCCGACCTCAGCGAAGCCAAATTGAGCGGTGCCGACCTCAGCCGAGCCGACCTCTGCCACGCCGACCTGTCAAATGCCAGTTTAGTTCACGCCGACCTGTCAAATGCGTATCTGATCCGCGCCGACTGGATTGGAGCCGACTTAACCGGAGCCACCTTAACCGGAGCCAAACTCCACGCAGTTTCGCGGCTCGGCATCAAAACCGAAGGCATGACCTGCAAGTGGGTTGATCTGAGCCCCAACGGCGACCACAGCCAAATTTACTGGTTGAACTCCGGAGGAACCCACGAATTTTTTCACGAAACCTTGCCCACCGTTCGGATTGTGATTGACTCGCCCTTAGACCAAGGCGCTCATTTTGCCCTAGCTGCAACTTATTACCAAATTGCCCAACAATACCCGAGTTTAAGTCAGCCTCCCACGATCGAAGTCAGCTCCAGGCGCACCGTACTCGCCTTTAAAATGGACAGCGACGATAAATTATTTGCCACCGCTTACGTTGCCATCATTCCTTTTAACGACGCCGCCATCACTCAAAAAAACCTAATAGCTTTGATGAAAATGATTCAATCTCACGATGCAGGCAAACTTAACGTCAAAGAATCTAAACACGTTCAGTTATGCAGCAAAGCTCTCAACCAAGCTATTAGCAAAGTAGACCAAATCAAAATTTCCAGTTCTTTTCCAAAAATCGGCGAAAGCATCAATTTTTTTCAGATTCCTACACAGATGATATTAATTAATTCCCGCGACCAAAGACTCAGCGTATATCACCACCCAGGCTTCGGCAAGCGCTTAATTAAAAAATATGAGCCGAGCAACTCAACCTCGGGTAAGTTAGCCGAAAGCACAAAATTAGGTCAAGCTAATATCACTAGCATTTTGGATTTTATAAAAGGCTTCCATAACATAGATGTCTAGGCATATTGCATCAAGTTACAAAAAATGCTTATTCTAGTTTAAAGGTTGGCACAACAAAGCTTTGTTCTAGCTAACACATCAGGGAAATTGAAAAGCATGGATGCCGAAGAACTCATCACCAAATATGCAGCAGGAGAAAGAGACTTTACTGCTATCCTCCTTTGCGAGGCAAATCTCAGCAGGATCGATCTCAGCGGGGCTAATTTCAGTGAGGCAATCTTGAGCCTCACCAACATGAGCGGCACCAATCTGTCAAACGCCAACATGAGAAAAGCCAAACTCAATGTTGCCAGACTCAGCGGTGCCAATCTCTACAAAGCCAACCTCAGCGGCGCTATCCTCAACGTGGCTAACTTGATTCGAGCCGACCTTAGAGAAGCCCAACTCGTCGAAGCTACAATGATCAGATCCGAACTGATCCGAGCCGACCTCAGCAGTGCAAACTTGAGCGGTGCAAATCTCAGCGAAGCAGATTTGAGAGAAGCAACCCTTAGAGAAGCCAATCTAGAGCAAGCCGACCTCAGCGGGGCTCATCTTAGAGGCGCTTCCCTAACAGCGGCTAACTTGGAACGGGCAAACTTGCACAGAGCCGACCTCAGCAGGGCAGACTTGCGAGGAGTCAACCTCTGCAATGCCGAACTCAGACAAGCTAATCTGTCTCAGGCAAACCTCAGCGGTGCTGACTTGCGAGGCGCTAATCTCCGGTGGGCTGACCTCAGCGGGGCGAACCTGACCGGCGCTGACCTCGATGAAGCGAGATTGAGCGGGGCCAACTTGTACGGGGCAAATTTGAGCAATGTCAATCTATTGAACGCTACTTTGGTACACGCGGATTTGACCCAAGCGAATTTGATTCACGCGGATTGGGTAGGGGCCGATTTGACGGGGGCGGCCCTGACGGGGGCAAAAATTTACGCGGTGTCTAGGTTTGATGTGAAAGCAGATGACATTACCTGCGATTGGGTTGACCTCAGTCCTAATGGCGATCGCAGCCACATTCAGCGCTTTACTCCAGAAGAATCTCAAAGGTTTTTCAATGCTACACCGCCGACAGTCCAAATTATTGTCGATCGACCCCTAGACCCGGATGCTAACTTTGTCCTTGCAGCTACCTACCGCCAAATTGCCCGTCAATACCCTGCTTTGAACCATCCTCCCAGTATCGAAGTTAATTCCAGACGCACAATCATATCATTTAGAATAGAACAGGACGAGCAACTATTTCCCACAGCTTTCGTTGCGATTATTCCCTTTAGTGATGCAGCATTTACTCAGAAAAATTTGATGACTCTGATCAAGATGATTCAACCCCAAAGTGGTAATAACCTGGGCGTTAGAGTCTCAAATATGGTAGTGCAATTAAACGTCGCCCTGACCAAAACAATGAGAAAAATAGGGGAAATGAAAATTCAGCCGATTCGCCTCGATCGCGAACCGATGTCAAGTTTTTTCCAATCGCCTACCCAAACTGTACTGGCTAACTCCAGCGCCGAAACTTTGATGATTCACTATCACCCAGATTTTGGCAGAAACTTGACAAATTTGCCCGGAGTCAACAAAACGTCTATCAGTCCTGCAATTAAAGCTCAAAGATTTACCACCCCGCCGCTAAATACGGTCATTGAGTTTGTCAAAAGCTTTTATCAGCTCGGTGAGTAAATACTATAAATTAATTTGATATCACTTCTCTTCATGCCATATAAAAGTTAGCAAATTGCCATTTCATTCAAGTAATAAAAATGCAAGCTGAAGAACTGCTCAAACGATTTGCACTCGTCAAGAGATACACAGAAGGTGACAGAGATTTCACAGGAATCAACCTGAATGAAGCAAATCTCAGCCGCATCAACCTCAGCCAATCAATTTTAAGGCGGGCTAGCTTATTTGTCACCAACCTCAGCGGCGCTAACTTGAGCGAAGCTAACTTGAGCGAAGCTAACCTGAATGTGGCGAGACTCAGCAGTACCAACCTGTCGCGGGCAATCTTAAACGGGGCTACTCTCAACGTAGCAAACTTAGTGAGAGCCGATTTAAGTGCAGCTCAATTAATCCGAGCATCCCTGATTAGAAGCGAATTAGTCCGCTGCGAACTCAGCAAAACTAACTTCAGTGGCGCAAACCTGACTGAAGCAGATTTAAGAGAGGTAAAACTGACGGAAGCTAACCTGTGCGGTGCTAATCTTTCCGGTGCAAATCTCAGAGGTGCTTCGGCTTCTTCAGCTAACTTTCAAGAAGCTAACTTGCACGGCGCGGATTTGACGAAAGCAGAACTTAGCGGTGTCAATTTGAGCAATGCCGATATGAGACAAGCTTCTTTGCAACAGGTGAATCTCAGCAGTGCCAATTTAAGCGGAGCTAACCTCAAATGGGCTGATTTGACGGGAGCTAACCTCAACGGCGCCGATCTGAGCTGTGCTAAATTGAGCGGAGCTAACCTTAACGGAGCAGATTTAAGAAATACTAATTTAGGAAGTGCTAATTTCGTTCACGCTGATTTAACAGAAACAAATTTGATTAATGCTGATTGGGTGGGCGCTGATTTGAGGGGGGCAACTTTAACCGGAGCCAAACTGTATTTGGTTCCTCGGTGTGGCATCATCGCAGATGATATTGCTTGCGAGTGGGTTGACCTCAGCCCCGCAGGCGATCGCACTCAGATTCAACAATTTAATTCGTCGTCAGAATCGAGAAAGTTTTTAAATCACACACCTGGGTTAGTGCAAATTGTGGTTGACGCACTTTTAGACTACTCAGCAAACAGCACTTTAGCAACAGCTTACAGCGAAATAGCTCGGCATTACCGGGCAATGAATTTTCCTCCTAATATTGAAGTCGGCTACCGCCGCACAACTCTAACTTTTAGATTTGAGAGCGATGAGCATTTATTGCCAGCAGCTTTTTTAGCGATTCTTCCTTTTAAGGATGCTGTACAAACTCAGAGAAATATTATGGTTATCGGCAAAAATATCGAAAGTCAAAATTTAGATGAAAAACGAATAGTGCAGTTGCGTAAAGCATTGAGTACAGCTACAAATAAATTAAATGAGTTGATAAGTTTGATCTCTAATATATCACGGGTTAGTCAGCCAACAAAGTTTTTTGACTCACCTACCCAAACTATTTTAATTAGTTCGGGACAGGAGAGTTTGATGGTGAATTCTCACGGGAATTTTGGGAAGGGACGTGCAACTCATCAGGAGAGTAAATTCAGTTTGCCTCTCGGTCAAAAAGTAGTTGATTTTCTGGCCAGTTTTGATTATGTTGAGTGAGAAATGTCAATTTTAAAACCGATTGATTGAGGTAGAAGTCCACAACTCATTGCTCCGCTTCCTGCGATCGAACTCCGAGCCGCACTGGCCCCACCATTTAACGATGGCGCGGCTCGTGGCGCGGGCTTTGCGCTTGGGGCGCAGCGCTCTGATCCAAACAGGGCTTCCCGCTGGAGCTTACCGACAGCGGTATCGAGTTAGCTATTTGATGCCGATTTTGATGTGGCAGGAGCCTGTGATTTTAGTGGCGCCGACACGGGTGATCGAGCATTTGAGATCTGTGGAAATTCCGCGTTTGCAAGAGTGGCTGCAAACTGATAAGCCGATCGAGATTTATTCCGATAATGCCACTGGACGAGGATTGATGCTAGCCGATCCCGAGTCTTGGCTGGCGACTCGCTTGGCGGGGAATTCGGAACTGCACAGGAATATTCCGACAATTATCGACGGTGTGGATGACTTGGAAGTTTGGACGCGCCAGCAATTGACGGCGGGTTTGCAACCGGCGGATTGGAATGATTTAATGCAATCTCAGCCAATGCTCGCCGATGCAATCCTCCAAGGGCGGGTAATGCTAACGCGGGCTTTCTTTAAGCATCCGGCGAAACCAGAGGAGTGCTATTTGCTGGAAACAGCAGAGCAAAATATTTTGAAGGGGCTGTTTGAAACCATCGAGCCAAACCCCCTAATTCCGGCTGCTTGGAGGAATTTTTGGCAGCGGTGGGAAGCAAACGGAAAACTGCGGTGGGCGCAAATTCATCGGGAGGCTGGCTCATTTTCTCTGTTCTGCGCGCCGGTGCAGGTGGCTGAGGTTTTGAGCAAAATTTGGGAGGATCAGCCGATGGTGTTGATTGGAGGGGCGGTGGATGTGGAACCGAAGGCTCCGATTTTCCGGGAAATGCTGGGACTTCCAGAATTGACGAGCGTTAAGTTTTCGCCCGATCGACAAAGCGAATTAATTCAACTGTACATTCCCAACTGGCTGCCGCTGCCAAATACGCCGGAATTTCAGGGTGTTTTAATGGAAGAAATTCGGACTTTGCTGTTGATGAGCGCGTCGGTGGCGGGTTTAACGGTGCTGATTGTTGGTGATGTGCCACTGAAGGCTCGGCTGGCGGCGATTTTGGCTTCTGAGTTCGGTTCTCGGGTGCAGGTAGAAAAAACAGATGTGGGCGAGAATGCGATTTTGGTGACTGGGTGGGAGTTTTGGCGGGAACATCAGGGGGAATTGAGCGCGCCTCACTTGCTGGCGATCGCAACTTTGCCGCTACCTTCTTTGGAGAATCCTTTGGTGACGGCGCGTGTGGCTTATTATAAGGAACGGCGCAAGGATTGGTTTCGGTTGTATTTGCTGCCGGCGGCGCTGAATGAATTGCAGCGGGCGATCGCGCCGGTGCGAGAACGTCAAGGGGTGGTGGCGATTTTTGACAGCAGGGTGATTCACCGCAGTTATGGACAGCAGGTTTTAGCGGCTTTGAGTCCTTTTGCGAGGATTGATTATTTGGATACGACTTGGCTGACGCAGGCTTGAGATGACCTGTTGGCGTATAATTTGGTTAGGTATCCAGTTGAAATCTAATTTAGTAGACAAAGATTATGGGTGAAGCTAAGCGTCGCAAAGAGTCGATCGGCGACGAATACGGTAAAGAAGAACGCATCGTTGCCTGGCTGCCAATCACGAAAACCCAAAGCGAAGATTTTGTGAAGTGGACAAGTCGCGGAAGCTGGTTCGGGATTAGCCTTTTGGTGGCTTGGTGGATTGTAGTGCGGTTTGTCGGCCCAGCGGCGGGTTGGTGGCAGGTTAACTGATGCCAGACTCGACAAATGCCTGTATTCTTGGCATTGTGTCGAGTTTAACTCGGAAACCAGCGGCTGAATTTTTAGGAAAAATTTAGTTGCGAATTTTGACTTGGTATGGTATCTTAATTATCTGCGGGCAATTAGCACAGTGGTAGCGCACTTCCTTCACACGGAAGGGGTCACAGGTTCAAATCCTGTATTGCCCATCGAATTTATTTTCTGATTCCTCTTATTTCTTAGTCCCCCTCTGCTGGGACGAACTTTTGTGTAGCCGCAGTTTCAACCGCCGTCACCTTCTTAAGCTTCAACATATTCGCAAATAGAGACAGGTTCGGGAATCGGAAAAGCATCCTCTTGTAGTCCTTCAATATGGAAGGCGATCGCCTCTTTAATTAAATTTCTCACCTCTTCTAAACTTTCAGCCACAGCTACACATCCAGGTAAATCGGGAACATAAGCACCGTAGCTAGTTTCACCTTTTTCAATTACAACAGCATAACGCATTAATCTTCCTCCTCTTCTAGTTGAGCTTGCCGCCAAACACTTTTAAGCGTACCAATTGGCATATCAACGCCTAAATTACCTGACACCGTGACAGTCCCAGCCTTTTCTGGGTGTTTAAATTGACGATGACTGCCCTTTGTTCTAGCTAAATACCAACCATCATCTTCTAACATTTTAATAACTTCTCTAACTTTCATTTTTCATCTATAAAACTCATCAACTCCCGCACTTTTATTCCCATAATATGCTCTAACTTCAGCAACCTCTCCATTGTAACCTGCGCCGCTGATAAAAAATTTCATCCTGCTTTGGGTTCCAGAGTCCCGATGATCGTAATCTCTCTCAAATTGGGTCAACTGGCCGGAGTTCAGCGTCAGTGAGCATTTTTTAGAGTCTGTTTGTAAAGAAATTTAGATTCCTAAGTCCCCTTGCTAATGATTCATCCAATTACTACGCTTGAGAGTTGAGTTTTCTACCCAATATTCTCGTCCAAGTTCTATCAATCCTCTAGGCAACGGATTTTTGGCTAGCGGATTATGTATCAATACAAAATCGTTTCCAGGGTAATTTGGATAATTTAGTGCATCTACATTTGAAAATAAGATAGCACTGATTACGTCATATTTAGAATTTAAAAATATATTTGTTGACACAAGGCTACCTGATTTATTATAAGATGCGCCTTGATATTGATGATGTACATCTAACACTTCTAAGGAGTCGATATTTATTTCTATAACTTCATTTCCAAAGGGAAGAACACAACGAACTATTCTAGGAATATCTATCTCTTTGCTTGCCGATGGGATTGCACCACCATTCACAGCTATAACATAGCAATCATCTTCTAAAATAATTTTTTTCTCAGTATATACAGAGTATTTCTTATACTTTTTATCTATCACAGAACAGTAACGTAGTTTGATTTGCTCATCGGGAACATCTCTAACTACTCCAAACTCTATTTCAGGAACTGCATTAGCACTCCTACCTGCTGTTGGGGCTACGGCTTCCAACCATACCTTCAATTTTTTTCTCAAAATCAGTAAATCTGGTCCCCCTTTACGCTTATCATATGGAGCTAATGATACTCCTTGTTTAATCAAAGAAAACCCTAAGTACATTTCCCAAAACCGAGGATAAAAATCTTTTCTTACTTCTTGCAAAAAATCCTTATCTGCATAAGGCTCATACAAAGACCACATATGCTCAATATTTTTCTTGTCATCCTTCAAAAACATAGATTGAATAATTTTTTCGTCTTCCGAAAAAGTGAGGCCGTCTCTAAGACTATTATATAAATCATCTTCAGCAGGTTCAAAGGTAAAAAAAGAAGACATGGCAATTCTAAATTAAAATGAAACTCTAAGCAGCTAACCGTTCCGTAAACTCAATCAACTCATCCACCTGTTCCTCCCTAAACCACCGCTCCACCGCATCCTCTCCACACCTATCCAACGGTTCCTCATACAAATCCGCCACCTCCAACCGCCGATTCTTCAAAAACACATTCTGCACCGCCCGTAAAAACCGAATCTGATTCGCATTAAACTGCCGCTGGCTAATAAACTCCTCAAAATTCCGCCGCACCACCTCCTGATAATCCGGCAATGCCTCAATCTCCATCAACTCCCGCAAAAACGCCAGCAAACTATTCACCTTCAAATTAAACGCCTTGCGAATATTCGACTCCGACAACTGCACGTTTTCCCCGCCTAATTCTTGCCGCATTGTACGTTCTAACGCCACCAGTTGCAAGTCCGTCACCGTTTCCCCATTCCGAATTGCCGCGATCATCGGGTGAGTCTCCACAATTTCCAACACCTTTTCCTTAAGCCGCTGGCGGTGTTCCTCGTTGATCATTAGACAATGTTCAACAAGACCAAATCCGCGATCGCCCAAAACTTCCCTTCTATACTACACCTATGCTACACTAATATCGTAGCTCGTGTCCCCGCAGGAGGTTCCCTCATGGCAAATGCCAATCTTCCTCAAAATTTCAACTTGATCATCCCCGCAGGAACCCAAATTGTCACCAAAATCGAGGTCAAAAACCCCGCCAGCGACCAATCTTGGAAACCGGGATTAGTAGGGGTCATCGTTCAATCGCCTACGGACAATTCCCACGCATATTTAGTCAAACTCCCAGACGGAACACAAGTTAGTCTGCGGCGGCACGAACTCAGTATCCGCAAGCAGTTTCAGAGCGAAGGATTGCAGTCAGGAGGAGATTTTCTTGCAGAATACAACCTCTATGATTCTGTAATTTACCGCTGCATTGTTGGTTCGAGAGCTTATGGTCTTGATAACGAGCAATCCGATACAGACAGACGCGGGATTTACCTGCCGCCCGCAATACTTCATTGGTCGCTTTACGGCATCCCAGAACAATTGGAAAACAAGGAAAATCAGGAATGCTATTGGGAAATGCAAAAGTTTTTAGTTTTGGCACTAAAAGCTAATCCAAATGTGCTAGAATGTTTGTACACGCCTTTAGTAGAAACTGTTTCTCCTGTAGCACAAGAATTGCTCGCAATTCGGGAAATCTTTCTTTCTCAATTGGTTTATCAAACTTACAATAGCTACGTTTTGTCTCAATTTAAAAAAATGGAGCAAGACCTCCGCAATACCGGGGAAATTCGCTGGAAGCACGCGATGCACTTAATTCGCTTGCTGCTGTCAGGAATTACGGTGCTTAAGGAGGGGTTTGTACCCGTTCGCGTGCAGGATTATCGATCGCAACTTTTATCGATCCGCAACCAAGAAATATCCTGGGAAGAGGTGAATCGCTGGCGGTTGAGTTTGCACCGTGAGTTCGATCGCGCTTTTGCTGCAACTAAATTGCCAGAACGTCCTAATTACGAAAAAGCGAACCTGTTTTTGATTAAATCTCGTAGAGGTGCGATCGAAATCGGATCTTGAAATCGCTTTCTGTGAAACAAAGCCCGCCTGCATGGACTGGAATAAATGACAGAATACATCTCGAATCTCACCCAAATTATCTCCGTTCAACCTTATCCGCTGCTGTTTGCGACTGTTAGCGGATCGCACTTATACGGCTTTCCTTCCGCAGATTCTGACTTCGACTTGCGGGGAGTACACATCTTACCGCTACCGAAAGTAATTGGACTGATTTCTGGAGAAGAAACAATCGAAGTTTCGGAAGTTCAGGAGGGAATGCAACTTGATTTAGTAACTCACGACATCAAGAAATTTTTTGAGTTGCTATTGAAGCGCAACGGCTACGTGCTAGAACAACTGTATTCGCCGCTCATAGTTTACAGTACAAAGGAACACGAGGAATTAAAGGATATCGCCTCGAACTGCATTACCAAGCACCACAGCCACCACTATCTCGGTTTTGCTAAAACTCAATGGAAATTGTTTGAGAAAGAACGCCCGCGTCGGGTTAAGCCGCTGCTGTACGTTTACCGAGTGTTGCTGGCGGGGATTCACTTGATGCAAACGGGAGAAGTCGAGGCGAATTTGGTGAAACTTAACGAGAAGTTCCAGTTGTCGTATATTCCTGATTTGATCGATCGCAAGCTGGCTGGCGAGGAAAAATCAGTGCTGGAAGATACAGATATTGAATTTTATCCGCAAGAGCGCGATCGGCTAATCAATATATTAGAAGAGGCAAGTTTTACAAGTCATTTGCCGTCAAATCCTAATGCAAAGGTTGCTCTTAGCGATTTTCTGGTAAAGGTGAGGATGTCATCTGTGAACTAAGTTGTTCCACCTCTAATTAGTCGTTTGGTGCGGCGAAGATAACAGAACCTCCAGTCCAGGCGTCAGTACCAAAGAAACCGGGTTTTTTATCGTGATTAAAAGCTCGAGTGTAGTATTTGCGTCGTCCATTAAACCCGGTTTTTAGTGATTTACCTTGATAGATGTGTGTTGGCTGGTTCGCTAAAGCCAGGTAGGTCGATATGTTGATGTTCGGTAAATTGTGTGTTTTTTCCTGGTATGTAAATATTCCAACTTACCCCGCCTAAATATGTCTTGATATATGAAATCAAGGCATGGATAAATACAACAATGCCCACCATTTCAAATGACTCTTCAAGGGTCGTTAATATCACGTAGGATAGATTCCCCGGTCCCGTTGTATAAACTATGTATCCTCCTAGCATTTCCACTCCGATTGCTCCTCCAATATAAAGAGCGCTTGCTGCAACAAACAATTTTCTTGTAGAAACCGGAAGGTGGAACAGGAACTTAGTGTAGGATAAGAGAAATATCGCTACTAGAAAACCGATCGGCACAACCCAAGTAAAGTAAAGAAATCCTGTGGCATTTAGCAGGCTTCGCATCGGGTAAACAAGCTGTTCGTGCAATTGACCCACTTCGTCTAAAGATAGATATAAAAAGATGAATGATAAAATTTTCCAGTGATGCTTGTAGCGACAACTATCCAAATTTTTCGCATGGGCGATCACACCCACCAACAGAGAACTAAACAGCAATGCCAAAAATGAGTAGAAGGTTGGAATGTTCCCCTCGTCATCAACGTTGAATCCTTTTGCCAAGAAGTCTCTAGACGGGTAATCCGGCAAGAAGTACAAAGTCATCTGACTTAAGAAAGATAGTACAAGTAGACAGAACACCACTCGAAGCAAAAACTGGGTTACAGCTCCTGGATTTAAAGGAATTTGGAATTTCATGTTCTCTTAACCGTTCTCTTAACCTTTGGTTAAATGTATGTTATCAAAAAAACAAAAATCCCCGTATATCTACAGGCATAGAAGACTCCTCCTGGTAAAGGCACTATTTTTTTACCGTAAGATTAAAGAATTTAGCAGACATCGATCACCCTTAATTTTATTCTGGCTATATAAAAAAAGATTTTCCTGAGGCGTAAATTACTGTAGTTTAGACTAAAAAATGATTGCAGCTAAAAGTAGCAACCTTTGAATATCCGGCAAGCTGTTACTCAAAAACTCAAGAGGGAGAAGATTAAATAACTAATCTTGAATACTTTTT
>NZ_JAUBPS010000082.1:0-25216 GCF_036700865.1 Microcoleus sp. S13C4 | reverse complement strand
ATTCTCTCCCGGCGCGGTGGCTCTAGTTCTTCTGAAAGCCACCGTTCTCATCTTTAGTTAGTCTAAACTACAGTAAAAAGGTAGTGTGGTTATTCGCTTCGTTGCGGGTGCGATCTGCACTGGCTGCAATGTGTCCTCAGTCGTAACCGCTTCTCGTGTAATCGTTGGGGTGGGGCGGACTTTGTACCAAGCATCCGGCAGGGAATCATCGGGGCGGAAGTTGTGTTGGCGAGCGGCTGTTCCAATCCAAGAGCGGTTCAGTTGCCACGATACCCAATTGGCTGTCTTAGTTTTGCTGTTGTAGGAGAGCACAAACTGTGGCTTCATTATTAAATAGTGTCGATGCTGGCAACACTGGAAGCTGCATTGCTGGGATTGCCCAGGAGCAAGTTGCGGTTGTTAGTTGTCGAAGCCATCGGCGGCGGCGTTGTGGGTTTCTTCACTCTTGGTTTAGCGAGAAACTCGCGGCAGTGAAGATGGCGGGGCTGATGTCAGATTGCAGCCAGCCATCATCCCCAAAATTAAAGTGATCGCCCCCAACTGCCGTATTTTCTTCATGCTGCACCGCTCCCTTGCGAGTCCAGTGCCAGCTTACTAACATACGCACCCAACATTACACGAACTCAAGAATGCAGCGATTGACGGGAAAGGTAACTGCTGCAAATAAGAGAAAAAACTGGCAGCGCTCAAACATTCAAACATTCAAATGTTCAAATATTTAAATGTTTTTACTGGCACTAAGCTGCTGGAGGTATTGAGCGACCGATTTTTCAACCAGCTCGCTGATTTCTTCACCTGACTGTGCGGCAGCAGATTTGAGGTCGCGGTGCATTTGTTTGGGCAAATAAACCGTGGCCCTGACAAAGTTTGGGTCTTTGCTTTTGGGTAACGCCGGAGTTGGTGCAGGTTCGAGGTTAGGTTCGCCGGGTTTGAGTTTCTTGGCTTTTAACAAATCATCAAAGCGGCTCACGGCAATATCTCCTTGCCGACAGCGGCATAACAACCCCAAGCAGCTTTGGCGTAGGCATCTTTGACAGCACTTACGGGAACCCCGGCCAGCGCGGCTTTTTGAAATACTGCCAGTCGCCTGATCTCAGCTTTAAATATCGGCAACTGGGCTTTCTCGATCGTTCTGCGAGACTCAATCCCGACTTTGCTAGGAGCAGGTGGGATGAGCGTGAGCAAAATGCGGTAATTCGATTTTAGGGAATGCAGAGCTTCCACCATTTGCACCATCGCGGTGAGGGCCATCGCATCGGGAGAACTCGGCAAAATTAGCAAGTCACACCCTTCAGCTACAGTTTTGAGTTCGTCGGGGTCGGGTCTAGCCGGCGTGTCTATCACGATGTGCTCGTAATCTCTGGCAAAGCGAACCCCTTGCTTTTCATCCACCACTTTGAACGGGAGGGAACCCCGCGCAGCCCAATCCAAAGCGCTGCGGTTGAGGTCGCCGTCTACCAAAAGCGTGGGCGCTTTGGTTTGCAGGTAAGCGGCTAAGTGCAGCGCTGTAGTTGTCTTGCCGACTCCGCCCTTGAATGAGGCGATTGTCACGATCATAGGTTTATCGATACGTTGATTAACTCAACTTTACCTCTTAATCATCTAAATGTCTAGATATTTGAATGTTTGAATGTTTAAAATGATGCTGTATCTTGCCAGTTATAGGGCGGATTGGCTCGGCTAATTAACGATAACAACGTAGCGCTCGGTTACGAGTGATTGGAGGCGGTGGATCTTCCCAAAAATCCAGCAGTTGCTGCACTGCAAGAGTTTGCCCCTATTCGCTCTCTCGAAGGTGCGATACTGTCGCGGGTCGCATCACCTGCGGTTGATTTAATCATCTAAACGTTTAGATGTCTGAGTGAGTAATTTAAGATTTATGCAACTGGTACCTGGCGATATAAACCAGAGCAAAGAGAATGCGTTACTTTGTGTAGAAGGGCATTGATCACTAAAAATGTGCTTAACGTCCAGTGGCATCAAAGGTTTAGGAATCACAAAAGTTCTTTATGAGTTCCACTATAAAAGAGAGCGATCCACCGTTAACACCTTCGCCTTCAGCAACTATTTGCTCCATTCGTCCCATGCTGCCTTCGCCACTTTTGCGATGACTTCCTCGCGTACCGCATCGTTTGCCCCAGAATCTGAAACAAAAACTGCTATCGCCAGATGCCGTCCATTGGGGAGCGTCACGAGTCCAACATCATTGGTTGCAGCCGTCACTCCATTTACAGTAGACGAAGTACCCGTTTTGTGAGCCACAACCGTCCCGTCAGGCAACAGCCCTTTAATGCGCTTTGGGCCTGTAGTTGTCTCTGTCATCAATTGCAGCAATAAAGCTTGACTAGATTTGGAAAGTCCTTTTCCCTCATGAAAGGCGCGCAACAAAACGATGGTGGCATCAGGTGTCGCATAGTTACGATACTGCACTGCTGTGTCTTGCCCAAGCTCTTTCTCCGTGTTAGCAACGACGATATCGTTGACGCTAAGACCCCGCAAATACTCCGTGACAATTATTGGTTCCCCGAGTTGTCGTAACAGCACATCAGAAGCCGTATTATCACTTTCAGAAACCATGTACCTCAATAGTTCAGCCAGACTGAATTCCCTTCCCTGCGATTTCTCGTCGAGAATCCGACTACCCTGGACGACATCACTGGCTTCAACACGAATTTTCTGGTCTAGCTTCAGTTTTCCTTGGTCTACTTGAGCCAAAACAGCCATTGCAATAGGAAATTTGTAAACGCTTTGCATTGGAAATTGCTTATTTCCATTCAGAGTGACTGACTCTCCGGTTTCTAGAACTGTGGCTTTCACTCCAACACGCCCTTGAGCTACTTGAGAAATTTGTTCGATCCGATCGCGTAATTCATTTGTGCGATCGGCGTTGGATATTGTGATACCGCTCGGTGCACTTGTCTCCTTGTTGGGAGCGTCTTCTCTATTACTGGAGTTAACGCTCGTGCAACCAAGAGCCAGTAATAACAAGCAAAATGTATAAAGCCAAGCTTTTTTACTCGCTGGAATCATGTCAATAGTTCTCGGTTAGGGTGAAGCCGTATTAAGGATAGAAAAAGTTAGGGGTGAGGTTTTAAGGGGTACAGCCGAGATACCTGCATTCCGAGGACGTGATTTTAAAAAACGTAACAAATAAGTCGCGACTTTGCTTTCGAGGAAGCTTGCAAGCACAAAAGCATCCTAAATTAGCTGACTATTCAACCAAGTTTGAGAAGGCCGAGTAGTAGTTATACTCTGCCTCGTACAGACCCTCAAAGCGGAAATCTTTTACTGCTAAACATTTCATGCTTTGCTACTTCAAGTCATTTTGTCTTATATTTGCAAAACTTTACGTCATGTCCTCGGAATGCGCGTATCTCGGCTGTAGCCCGACTCCGTTTCAACTTGATTGACTTTGTTAAGATTCAAACTTGATTATAGGTTTGAGTTCGGTTCACAGATATAAAGTCTATTGGCGGTTTTTTGTCAAGTACAATTTATACCAAATTAGATGAACTTACCCTGTTTAGTAAGGAATTTCGCCAATGCGTCAAGCCGGAAAAAACCTAGACGGGAAATTAGCAAAAAAAGGGGGTGTGGGAACAGTTGCTATATAATTAAATTTAACTACTCACTTTTTATTTACCGGAGAATCGAGATGAAAGACCTTCTTAGTATAATTGAGAAAAAGAATCAGGAATTCGCTCAATTGCCGTTTTTCGAGTATATGAAAGATGAAAGTGTTGAACCTCGGCAAAAACTGGCATTTGCGCCAGTGATTACCCCACTGGCATTGGAGTTTAGCGAGCTATGTAAGCGGGTTTTGCGACAAGAACCCACGACAAATAAAATTCAAGAAATCGTCAATAAGCACACTTATGAAGAACATTTCCACTGGCAATGGCTGCTGGAAGACATGGAGAAGATGGGCATAAATTATTCAATGCCCTTCAGCGATGTTGTACGATTCATTTGGAGTGAGCATACCAAAATATCTCGCTCCATCCTTCCTCTGTTTGAGCGCTACACTTACCAAGCCGATCCTATCATAAAGTTGGTGGCGATTGAGGTTTCTGAAGTTACAGCAAATGTTTTCTTCCAGGCAACCAATCCGGTGGCCATGCAACTGCAAGCTATGACTGGTCATGAGTTACGCTATTTTGGTATGTATCACAATCATATTGAAAATACCCATACGCTCCATACTCCAGCCTCTTTGCAAGCTATTAGAGACATTGAAATCTCAGAAAATATTCGTCAACAAGCGATGGAGTTGATTGATGTCGCCTTTAACTATTTTACAGAACTGGTCAATGAATTTTTGGTTTACATAAAAACTCATTCCTATGAAAATCCGTTTGGCAAGACGGCTCTTTCAGAGCGATCACTGAACGCCGTCTAATTTATCGCCATTAGTCAGTTGTTGTAGTGAGAGTAGAGGGGATAACGCTTCTCTTCTACTATCCTTTTACAGTTAATTCCAAATCGCTTGAGAACTAAAAATCCGGTGGCACCCTTAATTTAAAATCTAAAATCTAAAACCGTTTTATTGTTACTGAGGAAACAAATTAGCGACGCAGCGTTTAGTCCTACGTTGCCCTACCAACACATGGTTGTAGGGGGTGTAGATATAGATTAACGAGGAAAGAATGGTATGTTACATTGATTAACCATTAACCGAGAGAATCGTTAGGTTATCGCACGCGATCGCTCAATTAATTGTTGTAACATCCGATCGATCTCAGTGATTGCTCCCAGGTTGAGACAAAAAACATTCTCAAGGGTAGCACGTAACTCTGCAACCGTTGAAAGGACACGATGTTCTGTTCGACCGTCAAAATAATGCACCGTAAACTGATTATTCCACAAGGCATAACGACAATTTGAATCCGGTTTTGCAACCATCAAGTTAGTAACAAAAATCGAGTTTGGATGAGTTGAAACATACCAATTACTCACCTCATAATCGGGTAATTCTTGCTCCTGAAGGTCGAATTTGTAAAGGAATTTCCACTCCTGCTTGATATATGCTTGCATAATGTAGCTGCGCTTCACTGCGATCAATCGAAATGGTTCGTGGGATGTAGGTTGTTCAATATCCGGTATCAAAGCGAGCGGCGCGGTAAGCGTTAATCCTCCGAATCCCACATCTGCAATGTATGGCTCTCCATCAATATTGACCCCCAGCACCATATGACTGCGGGGTGCGATCGTCCCGGATGGCAAATTCCACAGCACACGAGCTGCTAGATTTGTTACCTGAAAGCCAAGAGCCAGCAAAACAGCCCGCAACAATGAATTTTGCTCAAAACAATAGCCACCCCGTCCCTCGTTGATTAGTTTTTGTTGCAAGGATGCTAAATCCAGCTTCACAGGTTGTTTCAGGAGTGAATTGAGGTTTTCAAAGGCGATAGTTTGGGAATGTCGCTGATGAATTGCCTGTAACGTTGTCAGCCTGGGCGAGCAGTCACCGCTATAGCCAATTCGTTGAAAATAGGAATCAAGGTCGATCTCAGTCAGCCGCTGTTGCAATTGCATATTTTATTATCAGAGTCAATGCTGAGTTTCTTCATGGGGAACAATTAATCATTACGCATCCAACGTTCCTTCGTGTTTAGCATCGGAAAAATCTATGATTTCGCTCGCTCCTTCACGTCGAATCATCCGCTTCCCCTGCAGATCGCTCCTTTCATCCCATCAAGTAAATCGGTAATGTCTCTTTGGTCGGGGCCGCGATTATCGCATACACCATCAAGGTGTTTAAATTTTTGTGTCTGCTGAGTTTCTGCACTTTTCTTACATTCCCCTCTGTTGCGCCCCGTGCAGCCGTGATAACACTGTGTCGGATGCGGTGAGGGAACATCTGCTACTGGCGTTGCTTAATCAGGGTATGAAAAAAATAACTTGGAAATCCCGAAGTTTTGTGGATACTGGTTTCTCTGACTTGCATATTTAGCCCTTCATACCCTAAATCAGCAACGCCACCTTTCGCTTCAAATCAATTCTACAGTTTCACGCTTGCATCGCCCACTGTCTCGGGCTATACCTGTGCTGACATAACGCATCTTTGCTAATCTCAAAGTTAGTTCTTTACCGCAATTGCTCATGGGTAGCCAATCTACAGCCAAAACTATCTTTCTGGTCGCCTCTATGGTGGGCTGGCTTATCGTTGGTGCATCTTTGATGTATCTTTTTCCGGTCGTCGCAGATTGGTTAATATCCTCCGATCGCACCCATCTATGGATGCAGACCCTCAGCCGTAGCGGTTACAATCCTATGCTGGCTTGGGTAGGAGGAGGCATCACTCTGGTTATTACCGTGTCGGGGTATATCCTCTGGCATCAGAGGTTTGAAGGCAAGATTTAGAGCGATGTTGACACTCCTCGACTATCAGGTACGAGGATTCTTGGTTCACAGGGATTCCAACGAATTTACCCTCACCAAGCATCTTGACCGTATGCCCTACGGCTGCAAGCCCTCTAATTAAAACTACTTGTGCTGCTGCAACATCTCTGTCTGTTGTATACCCACAGCTAGAACAAGAATGGGTTCGCTCCGACAGTTCTTTCTTGCCTGTCTCCACACCACAATTAGGACAAATTTGACTTGTTTTATGAGCACTTACTTTCTGAAAACACACACCATGCTTAAAACAGGTTTGCTGCAAGATAGTAAAGAATTGCCCCCAACTAGCATCTAAACAGTGCTTACCGAGCATTGCTCTAGACAAACCAATCAAGTTCAAATCTTCAACAAATATCATTCCTGCATCTTCGCAAAGTTGGTGTGCCAGTTTCCAGTGCCAGTCTTTGCGACAGTTGGCTATATATTCGTGCAGCTTGGCAACTTTCTTCTGAGCTTTTTTTCGGTTATTCGAGCCTAACTTCTTTCGACTGACGCGCTGTTGCAGCAATTTAAGCTTGCGTTCAGCGTCAACGAAAAACTTTTGGCGCTTTACTAGAAGACCGTTGGAAGTCGCTATGAAATTAGTTAGACCAACGTCAATACCCAAAGCTTCGCCGTGAGGCATAACCGTCGGTACAGAAACGTCCCATTGCAGGGTTAGCATTACATACCAACCGCTAGCTTTCTTGACAATTCGAGCTTGCTTGATTGTTGCACCATCAGGAATGGGACGCGATTGATGGAATTTCACCCAACCAATCTTGGGTAGTTTCACCCTCTCGCCTTGAACTGGATTGACGCCCATTTCTGGAAACACAAAAGAACGCATTCCACCAATTTTTTTAAAGCGCGGAAATCCGTGTTTCTGTTCCCACATACTGACAAATGCTTTCTCAAGCCTTCGCAATGTTTGCTGCAAGACGTGGACTTGAACCGCACCGAGAGCAGGAATGTTTGCCCTGGCTGCGGTTAAGTTTTTGCACTGACTTGCGTAAGTCGGTCGCTTTGTTTCCGCAGGGATGATGAATTCAGAACGGATAGAGCAAGCGTTAACTTGACAGCTACGAGATTGAAACCAATGTTTGCGTTCAGCTAGCGCGTAATTGTAGACGCGACGGCATTGCTCTAGCCAATCTTCAAAGATGGCTGTTTGCACCGCTGTTGGTTTCAGTTTAAATTCGTAGGTTAAGTTAAACATTTGCTCTGTCCTTCCTATCCTAATTATAGAAGTTTGGCTAAACGCAAATGCGATTACTCACAATTCTTAATTAAAGCCGTCCTAGAAGGACGGGGCTTGTATCCCATTTTCTTGGTCACAGATCGATTTTGGAGCGATCGAGTTCTGAGTTCAAAGAAGTGTGGGAGGCCTTTGCGGCGAGGCGTAAAAAAAGCCTCCCAAGACGACTATCAGAATTTTAGATATTTATGAGTGCTGGTTTGATATACAGTGCTTACTTTTTGGAAAACAGCGAGTGCTATATTTCTGAAACTTTGGGCTGCTGTAAAGCAAGATAGTATTAATGAATCTGAATTGGCAACAGTTATTAAATTCTCAGTGATTTAGTCTTTAAGTTTCTGCTAGATTGCCTTTAGGTCTTAATAAGAGGATGGATAGTAGATATTGAAAGCTTAAATTTTATTACAATATGCTTTCCAGCTTATCTACGTTACCTTAAGTCTTTTCTCATTTGATAAAAATTAGGCGTAATAACCTCCCATGTTTTCACCGGGTTTGAGGGCTATGTCCTTGATTTTATAAAGCTTTTGATAGGGTTGTCACCGCGTCAGCTACCAAACAAAAATTATTGTCATCACAATGAAATGAATCCTACCGAGACAAAGAATATGACGCGAGACGAAGCAATGCGACGAATTGACCGGGCAGCCCAGGAAAATTGGACGAAACTGAATTTGTCGGGGCTGGACTTGGAGGAAGTACCCTCGGAAATTGGCAAATGTACGCAGCTTGAGACGTTCGTGTTAATGGAATCCCAGTTCATGCCATTCCAAGAAAAAGGGAAAGAAAGGGAAAAACGGCTAACTAAGTAAGTCGGCGCTGTAAAACGCAACTATGTAAACGATCGTAAAGTATCCAAATGCCCGACCCCAGAACTCGTCAGCCCTGTTTACATAATGTTACATGGTTCTGTTTAATCCGGCCTACCTACTTAAGTTTCCTGATGCTGTTCTTCAATTAACCAACTTAAAAATACTTAACCTCTATGGCAATGAGATAACCGAAAGCCCAGAATTTATAGGGCAACTGTCCAATCTTACACTGCTTGAACTCGGTCTGAATCAGATTACCTCCATCCGAGAAAACATTAGGCAACTGTCCAATCTTACACTGCTCTACCTCTGGCGCAATCAAATAACTAAAATCCCAGAAACCCTAGGGCAAATGTCCAATCTTATACAGATTGAGCTCAGTCACAATCAAATAACCAAAGTCCCAGATGCAATCGGGCAACTGTCGGATCTGACACGCCTCTACCTCGCTAACAATCAAATAACCGAAATACCAGATGTACTCAAGCAAATGTCGAATCAAATCAAGGTTGATTTAGATGACAATCCAATTATCCCAATCCCAAAGGCTATTGAGCTGCTAGCCGATTAGACACAGTAACCTGATAGCATTGACTTTATTCAACAAATCCGCATATCCTGACCCAGGGCTTAACACTTCTATAGATTCATCAGTATCTAAGCATTTCCCCGCCTAACCTTACTCCTCACTAGCTAGAAAAACCCATTGGATGGAAACCAGAGCGAGACGATGAATTCAGCCCCTTAAGAATTTCTCGAACTTTTACAAAATCTTCTTTGTCCAAAATCTCTACATGAGTCTCGATTCTGAAAATATCATCAAGTCTTTCTTTGTCATTTTCTATAACTTTTAATATCTTCACAACCTTACTTGCAAACGAAAAGCATTCGTCATCGTAGTGAAGAATCAGCTCAATGTCATCCCCTACTTGTAAGCCCAGATTAAAATTGTACTTAGCAACTTGCATCGACAAATTGACTTTTTCTTTTTCTACGTCTTTTTCTACGTCTTTTTCTTCAAGAAGAGAAGGAATCATTACAAAATACTGAAACATACAGCTCGCTCCTAAATATATTAAAATAGTTTAGCTATGAATTTATTTCCTTTCATAGTATTTAAAATTTATTTAATTATTTACGCCAGGAAAAATTATAGAGAATAAGAGTTTTATTTTTATCAACTCTACGGGTAGCACTTCCAAGCCTTAGATAGGAAAAGTTGCGTTTCCCCGCCTAGATTTTTAGTGGCACACCCGCTCTGTAACGCCAGAAATTGTAGAATTAGGTGCTGAGTTTTGGCACGGGTTTTGACAATCTTAGGGTCGCAGGCTTAACAAACCCTCAACCTGCTGAAAATTCTCACGGGTTGGGTCGAACGCAGCGATCGCCCCCATCGGGAAATTTTTCGTTCAAACTCTGATCGAAATAATACTGACACCAAAATTCTGCTACCTCCAACAACATGGGTACTGATTCAGCCACGATACCTGAACCCGATTGCAATCCATAGCCTTCTACATATTCTCTAGCTAGTTTATAAGTCCAATAGGGAAAATCTGTCTCTACGAAACACCGCAGTGCATACTCTAGCTTGAGTAAATCTCCGCTACGGACAAAGCGCACCGTTGCCCACCTAAAATTACGGTAGTCATCCCCTTGCAAGCCATCAATGTCTCTCAATAAGTTTCTGAGAGATTGCCTGCTTTCGTAACTAGGACTTTCTAAGTAACTTTGCATCAGTGAGATTGCTTCATCCACTAATTGTTTTTGCTGTTCCCATTCTTCATCCGTGAAATGTTCGGGACAATTCGCCCGCTCCATCTGTTGCTGCACCAGTCGAGCAATGTAGAGCCCAAACTTTTCGGCAGCAATTTCATCAACGCACAGACTTTTGATACTTGTCAGCCTGGTTATCGGTATGGCAAATCGAGCTTTTTCAACTTCTCGGGTGGTTTGAATCCATTTTTTGATTTTCTTAGCAATAGCAAGCTGTTGTTTGTTTTGTTTCATTCTCAATTGCCCACGCTTAATATCCTGATTGAAGCAACGCTCCAGAGAGCAAATCTGTTAGTTGGAGTGTAACAGCCCACTGGTTTAAGTAAGCGATATCGAGTCGTTCCCCTTGCACCTTCAAAACTCCCAACACATCCCTCCACTGCTTTTGGGAACCGCCCGGAATTAGTTTGTACCAACTGAGTTTTTGCAGGACGATATCTTCAGGCGAGTAGATGTAGATTCCCTCCTCTGTTAAGCCACTAACAGGGTAAAGTTGGCGTCGCCTCATCACCGAAGCCGAAAAAGGGTCATAGCTGCTCATCACAAAAATGTCTGCTTTCTCCATAGAAGGCAAATAGATGACATTGAACGATGATTCGCGGGGTGCTGTTCTTGACTTGGTAATCGCTTCAGTCACAGCCGACTCGCTGATGTAAAACTCGCCTGACATGGCATCAATTAGTCTCTGTGCTGTTCCCGCTTCCAAATCAATTACTAAGTCCAAGTCTTGCGTAGATCTGTTTTCTCCCAACAGCGAACTTGCCACCGAACCTCCCACCACATAGGGAATCTTCAGCGGTAGCAAGATCCTGGCTATTTTTTGCGCTAATTCGATCGGATCTGCAATCACGAGTTCACCCCAATCTTTACTGTCAGATAAAACTTCTATCCACTCAGCACCCAAGCACCTTTTAATAAATTCTTGCCGAACTTTTGCCTCAGTAGCATTGGGATACTGGTTCTCTATTCCCAATATTGCCAACCTTCGCACCGCTTGATTGAAAGCGCAAGTCCGTTGTACTTTTTGTTGGTGCGTTAACTGTCGCAATAGCTGAAACATCAGCACATCCGCCTCGATGCTGGTATCGATAGATTGTGGCTTGTATCCTGACTTGACGGTGACTGTTGGTATTGGCGGCATGATGCAATCTTGCTCCCAAGCAGAGATTTCAAAATTATATTACATAATCTATGTTTCTCAGACCGCTTTATAAAAATGATATTTTTCCTGAATTATAATGAAATTATAACAATGAAAAGACTTGCTATAATGATGTCAAAACCAAAGGCGATAGTTACGTTACCAGACCTACTAACCAGATGGCAAGGTTTAGACGTTGTAATGTTTAATTATCCAACGACCAATTCTGACTAAGCTTTTTTTACACAATTGTTCGGGAGAAAGATGAAGATATGGACTTAAATCAAACGTCTAGCAATCACCGATGGCGAGGGCGACTAATAAAAGCTGGAGGGGGTATTCTACTAATCTTTGGCACAGGTTTAAGCGTTTTTACCTGGAAAGCCTTCTCGCCACCTTCTGTTGACCGACAACCACTTCCCCAAACTTTGGTTTCTTTAGAATCACCCGAAGGACAACAGCTACTGAACCAGAGCAAGAGCAAACAAGATTTTCAACCGCTGAGCACCCACATTGAAACTCAAAAACGTCCAGCATATTGTGGTGTGGCTAGCAGTGTGACGGTTCTGAATGCACTCGGCAGCAAAAAACAGGGATATCGCACCCTAACCCAAGACACCTTTTTTGACGGTCAAACCCAGAATATCCGTTCTTCTTATGCCGTCACTTTTTCGGGGATGACTCTGGATGAATTAGCAACCTTACTGAGAAGTCACAACGTCAAAGTTGAGGTCTACTATGCGTCGGAGACAACACTTAACCAATTTCGCGCTCAAGCTAAAGCCAACCTTAGCCGTTCCGGCGATTATATAATCGTGAACTACCAACGCTCTGTTTTGGGTCAGGGTAAAAGCGGGCATATTTCTCCCCTCGCTGCCTATCACGAGCAAAGCGATCGGTTTTTGATTGAAGACGTAGCCAGTTATAAATATCCGCCTGTATGGACTTCTACTGAAAATCTTTGGAAAGCGATGAATACTACTGATTCAGCTTCTAAAAAGACACGCGGATATCTAATTGTGCATCAGTAAAAGACCGAATTAGGTATTGCATAGGCTCCGCTTCAATAACTTACCAAAAAATGCCAATAATGCGGGTGCGGTCAGAAGTAATTGAAGCATCATGCTATCTTTGATTTGAACTTTCTCAGTTTGGGAAAAGCATTATGTCTAAACTTTTTGCCATTGTTGTAGCAACCATTCCAGAGTATTACTACTACAAAAACGCTCATCCAGAACACGACCTCAATCAGCTAGCTTGGTTTCGCGAGCAACAGGAGAAAGAAATACTGCTGTGTTGTGGCCCGTTTTTTCCCCATGATGGAACGGGGCTTTGGGTGATTCAGGCAGAAAATGTGGAAGAAGCTCAAAAGATTGTTAACAGCAGTCCCCGCGCCCTGGATGGTATGTTAGCAGAATCTACCAGAGTAGTGGAGTGGCAGGTGCATATTGGGTGCGAGCGTTTTGGGGATAGTAAATAGGCAGGGGCTATATATGTTATTCCCACCACTATTGCATACCGCCTAACTAAATATTGACCCGAAAAAGCGCGGTGCAAAGACATATCTCTTCCTATCAGCCGCAGGGCTTGTATCATTAACCAAACCTATCAACCCCCCGGAGCGATCGCACGAACCAAACCCTTCACCCCGCTCACCCGCCGCATTAAGAAATACCCCCGACGGATGCTGCAGTGCAGTATTTGCGGCAAACTTTTGCTTGGTCGGGTGGAGTATACACCAAGCATCAAGATAGAATGGCACTGGCAAGCCGAAATATTCACGCACCCGGAAATCGAACTGCTGTTCAACAAAGGTTTGCAGACCTCTCGCGAGCGCACGCTTTTCGGCGTTTGCCTTGACACCGCCTGCCGGATTGCCGAAGCGTGCAGCTTGAAAGTCATCGATGTCTTTACCCCGGCGAATGTCATCCGCTCCGAAATGATTAAATGATTATCCGCTTTCGTCAACACCAAAGGCAAGCTCGGCACCCGCACTATCCCGATCATTCAAGAGTTGAGGCTGCTGTTAGAAACCTACAAACATCCCGAACACCCCTACCTATTCCCCAGCCGCCACCTCAATCACCGCTGGAAACACACGAACCCGGAAGCCGCCTCTCACCTGTTCCCAGAAGCCTGCGAACGAGTTGGCATCATCGGCGCTTCCACCTACAGCCTCAGAAGGTCGGCACTTACTCAAATGAGCAACGCGGGTATTCCATTGCGGATTATTCAAGAAATCAGCGGCCACCGCAACGCCAGAACAGTTCCAGCGCTACGAAAGAGGTTAGGCAGAACAAGTCAGAGGAGCGATCTCTTCACTTTCCATGCTTTCTAACACTGGAAAACGCTCATTACCGCGTTGGCAACGGTCTGCTAGTTTATGACGATCGCCCCCAACCGCGGCGATCGCTCCATCTCCGCCTACCAGTGCAGTAGTAATGCAGCAAGTTTGACCGACTCCGCTGTCGGGTCAGATATACACCACATGGATCATCCCAACAATCACATGAAGTATAGGTGGGCCGTGAGCTCAGTTTGCTTTCTTGATCGCTCGATAAAGAGTTTGTGATTGAGGAAATTAGCATTAATTCAGAGCGAACAGATCGGTATTTGTGATATGACTGAAATATAAAAAGTTTGCAAGCTAACTCACAATGAGGTTATGAAGCAATGAATGTTAACAGCGCCGCTCAACTTCTGCAAACAGGCTTTCGCACAGCACTAGGAGCAAGCAGCGCGATCGCGGAACTGCTCAATAACCCGCAAAAATTAGTAGACATCCTCGCAAAACCGCCGCGTTCGCCAGATCAGATCCTCCAAGACCTTGCTGCTAGAGGCGAAAGCATAGAACAAGAAGCACATAAATTTGGTGAGACATTTTTATCGGGCGGCAGTAATCATTCAAAACCTCCACAATATATTGAACGAGCTAACGAGCAATGTTTTCTACAACCCTACGATATCAAAGGTACAAACCTCTATGGATTTGTCTTAGAAAGTTCTTTGCACCAATTACAGAATTTGTGCGACAAATACCTCAATAATTTAACCAGCGGACAAGTCGAGTACCGCCCAGCCACAAACTATATCATACTAACCTTTGGAACTATAGAGTCCCTGGCTTCTAGAGAAAAGCCCGACCGAGATCGCGGTTATATTGACGAGCAGGAAGTTGTGATTTGGATGTTGACTATGGTCGGGAAACAATGTGGCCCAGTCTTTAAAATAGACCGTTTTGCTTGGTTCGTCCCCTACATATTTGTCAGCAACTCACCGGCTTTAGTTTCAGGTCGCGAGGTTTACGGCATACCGAAGGAAATTGGTGGCTTCAAAATTCCGCCAATTAATAATCACTTGCAAGAACCCTTCAGTTTGCACACTTATACGTGGAAAACTTTAACGGCCCAAACAGAAGCAAAATGGGAACAGCTAATCAGAGTATCGTCCAAAAATGTAGAGAGCAAAAACCAATTACCTAAAAATTGGGCGAGTTATTCCGAAGCAGTAACTAACATCACGCAGTTACTTTTCGCGAAGGACGGCATCATTGAAGTTCCCGGCTTGTGGCTGCCGCTGAATTTGTTAGAATACTTGCTCAATGCAGAAATTCCTGTAGTCATGCTCAAGCAGTTTCGCGATGAAGAAAACGGGAAACAAGCTTGCTATCAAGCTATCGTAGAAATTCCCATGAAAGTGTCAAAATTTCACGCAGGGCAACTCCTAAGTTTTGATTCTTTGGGTTCTCAGTTCGATGTGACAATCTACGATTTTGCCAGCCACCCCATCGTCAAAGAACTGGGACTTTATAAAGGCAGCCTACAAACAGAACAATCAGTAAACATACAACCCAAGCTTGCTTTCTGGCTCAACTTTGATTTCACAGTCGAAAACGGTACTACGGTTTGGAAAGCGCATTCTTAGGCTAACCTTTTGTGAGTCAGCTTGTAAAAAAGTGGGCGATAACTTGCCATTATTGCATAACAGCACTGGCTCGCCACTTCCATTTTGAAAGATATACTTTTGAAAGTAGATAATCTACTTAATAAACACATGGCTTCAGCACCCAAACTCAAAAAAATTGCCATCTTGGGAGGGGGAGTAGCCTCCCTAACTACTGCTTTTGAACTCACCAGCCAGCCGGGATGGAATGCCCTCTACGATATTACCGTGTACCAACAGGGCTGGCGTTTAGGTGGTAAGGGTGCATCAGGACGCAGTGTGGAGCCGAACCCCCCCTACCACGAACCTACCTACCGCATAGAAGAACATGGATTGCACATTTTCTTCGGATTCTACGAGAATGCTTTTCGATTGATGAAGCAGTGCTACGACGAATTAGGAGAAGATGGCCCATTTTTGAGCATAGAAGATGCCTTCAAGCCTCACAGTCTCATAGTTCTCGAAGAATATATTAACGGTCGCTGGGTTCAGTGGCCGTTCAACTTTCCCACGAATAGATTGCTTCCTTGGGAAGGAGGAGGCTATTTCTCGATGTGGGAGCATATCTGCTCCCTGCTCAAATTGATGCACGATGGATTTGAAGGTTCAAACTCTTTAAAATCTCAGTGTTCAGTTAACAGATTATCCAGTAATCAGCAAATCCCGAACTGGTTAGAACTTCTTGCCAAACAGATAGATATTGGCGGGGAAACTCTTAAACTCACCTCAGAAATCGCACCGCTTCACCTTCCCGACCAACTGGTGCAGTTACTTCTCAAAGAACCAGCCCGCTGGTGTCAGTGGTTGGAAAATGCTATGAAACAGATAGGAACTACCTTAGACACTATTGATTTAACATCAGAAGGAACATTTCTCGCTCTGGCCTACAAGTTAGCCAAATCCATGCCGGACGATACCCGCACTCATCGCCCCGAACACCACAGGATCATTCTTAAGCTTTTAGAGCAATTTATGCAGCGCTTGAAAAGCTCTATCGAGGCCGAACTTGAGCAAGATGACGATACATTTCGGATTTTAGTTTTGTTAGATTTAGCATTTGCCAACATTCGGGGATTATTTGTAGATGAAGTAATTTATTCTGGTTCTTTAGAATCTTTAGACGAGTATGACTATAGAGAGTGGCTGCAAAAACACGGGGCCGGGGAAACCAGCATCAATTCAGCATTTATCCGCGTTTTGTATGACCTTGTTTATGCCTTTCCAGGGGGGAACGTTCATCAGCCCAGACTAGCAGCAGGAACAGCAATCCGCATCTTAACAACCGTAATTTTCCAGTACAGCGGGGCGATTATGTGGAAAATGCAAGCTGGTATGGGAGATACGATTTTCGCCCCGCTTTATAAAGTGCTAAAACGTCGGGGTGTCAAGTTTGAGTTTTTCCACCGCGTGAAACAGTTGCACCTTGACGATTCGCAGCAGTCGATCGCTAGCATTTCTTTGGGACGCCAGGTTAATCTCAAAGAACCAGCTCGGGAATACGAGCCGCTGATTAAAGTTAAGAGGCTCCTCTGCTGGCCGAGCAAACCCCGCTACGAGCAAATTGTAGAAGGTGAAGAACTCCAGCAACAGCAGGTAAATTTGGAGTCTTTTTGGAGTCCCTGGCAAGATAAGGAAACCCCAGTCACTCTCAATGTTGGAGAAGATTTTGACTTGGTAATTCTCGGCATTTCTCTAGGAGCTTTACCCTTTATCTGCGGCGATTTGATTAATGCTGAAAAAAATCCTGCTCATCAAAAATGGGCTAATATGGTGAATCAAATCGAAACAGTTCCAACTCAAGGCGGACAGTTGTGGCTTAAATCTAATTTACAGCAGTTGGGGTGGAGGGGGGGCAGTCCTGTGGTCGGTTCTTATGTAGAACCCCTCGATACTTATGCCGATATGAGTGATTTGATCCAGCGCGAAAATTGGTCTTCTGAACATTATCCCTACAATCTTGCTTATTTTACAGGCGTAATAGCAGACTCAGGAATTCCTCCTAGCAGCGATCGCGATTTCCCCAAAAGGGAACAGGAGAAAGTGGAACAACAGGCGATCAACTTCCTCGAAAACCAAATTGGCAACCTGTGGCCTAAAGCCACCACCCCAGAAAATCCTCAAGGGTTAAATTGGGATTTGCTTGTCGATCTAAAAAACCAGCAGGGACAGAAACGTTTCTATTCCCAATATTGGCGAGTCAACATCGATCCTTCAGAGCGTTACGTGCTTTCTGTTCCCGGAAGTACAAAATATCGGCTCAAAACCGATGAATCAGGCTTCGCTAACCTCTACTTGACGGGCGACTGGATCGACAACGGTTACAATTCCGGCTGTGTCGAAGCAACCGTTATGTCAGCTATGCAGGCTGCCCGTGCTATTTTAAAACAAATTTTTGAGATTGAGTATGCAAAACAAATTATTGGTGAGAGGGATGCTTGGTTCTGACACCTGTGTCAGGGTGCAACAGCAATGAATTTACAGCGCTCGAAGCGAAAAAAAAGCTAACACCGAAACGGAATAATATCTTTAATTCCCGAGCTATACTTCAGACAGAAAAGAGATTGCGATCGGCAGAATTGGGGTCAGAGGTACGTTGTTGCGCTTGTGCGCTCTTCTCAGACCCCGCCCAACAACGTACCTCTCCAGATTCTGCGGGGGCTATCGCCTCCGCAACAGTCCGCAGTATTGCCCGATAAGAGTGAATAATTTAAACAGGGCTTACCTCGAACAGCAGAAGGCTCAGCCTTTTGTAGGGGCAAGTCCCCTCTGGTTGCCCCCTGCCTGCGGTGATGTTGCGTAAATTCTGTTAAAGCCACTATAAACGAATTATTAATCACCAAAAAATATGCTAAAACTTCCGGGCTACACAAATTTTCAAAAAATTAATGAAGGCGTGAAAACAGTTGTTTATCGGGGGCTGAAGCTTCAGAACCAACAGCCTGTTATTGTTAAGCTACTAAGTTCTAAGTATCCACATCCTATTGATGTTACTAATTTAAAGTATCAATATGAAATCGCGAAAAACTTGAACATCCCAGGAGTTGTTAAGTGCTTGGGGCTGGAAAGATACCAAAACAGCTTCGCCTTAATTATGGAAGATTTTGGCGCTCAATCTTTAAATTACATCCTTGCTTCTCTCAAGAACGATTTTATCGGCTTTCTCCGAATAGCAATTCAGTTAGCACAAACTTTAGGGCAACTCCACAAACACCAGATCGTTCATAAAGATATTAAGCCGCCAAATATTATCGTCCATACTGCAACTTTGGTGGTTAAAATTATAGATTTTAGCATTTCTTCTCGCCTGGGCAGAGAAAACCAAACAATTAACAATCCTAATTGTCTGGAAGGCACGCTAGCCTATATATCCCCAGAGCAAACGGGCCGGATGAATCGGTCGATTGACTATCGTACAGACTTTTACTCCTTGGGTGCAACCTTTTATGAAATGCTGACAGGTTCTCTACCTTTTGCAGCTACTGACCCAATGGAATTGGTTCACTGCCATTTAGCAAAGCAACCAGTTCCGCCGATTCAGTTAAATCCAGAAATTCCCCAAGCAATTTCTGACATCACGCTCAAATTATTAGCCAAAACAGCAGAAGAGCGGTATCAAACTGCTGAGGGACTAAAAGCCGATCTAGAAAATTGCCTAACTCAGCTACAGGAATTCGGCACAATTTCACCATTCATTATAGGGTCTAAAGATTTATCCGGTCAACTGCTGATCCCGCAGAAGCTCTACGGCAGGGAAGAAGAGGTAGCTGTATTAATGGAAGCGTTTGAACGAACCAGCCTCGGCACAGCCGAAATGATGCTGGTCAGCGGTTATTCGGGAATTGGTAAATCTTGCTTAGTAAATGAAGTTCACAAACCTGTTGCAGCCAAGCGGGGGTATTTTATTGCTGGTAAATTTGACCAGTTTAAGCGCAATATTCCTTACGCTTCGCTGATTCAAGCTTTCCAGTCACTCTTGCGACAGCTATTAACAGAAGATTCTGAGAAAATAGCTGTTTGGAAAGAGAAGATTTTAACGGCACTGAGTCAAAATGGTTCTCTAATTATTAATGTTATCCCCGAACTTGAACTGATTGTCGGTCATCAGCCAGAAGTACCACAACTGAGTTCCTATGAATCCCAAAACCGCTTTAATCGCGTTTTTCAACAGTTCTTCAAAGTCTTTTGTCAACCCGAACACCCCCTCGTTCTTTTCCTAGACGACTTGCAGTGGGCTGATTCAGCATCCCTCAAATTAATCCAACTGCTGATGAGCGATCGCGACAGCCAATATCTGTTAACGATCGGAGCTTATCGGGATAACGAAGTCAATCCAGCTCATCCCTTGATTCAGACATTAGAAAAGATTCGAGAAAGTGGGGCTGCCATCAATAATATTACTGTTAAACCTTTACAGCTAAACCATGTCAGGCAGCTAATTGCAGACACGCTCAACGAATCTCCCGAAGCTAGCCGTATAAAATCTTTCTCAGAACTGCTTTTCAATAAAACCCAAGGCAATCCCTTCTTCTTGACTCAACTGCTGAAAGTGCTGGATTCCGAACGACTGCTAACTTACGACACTTTTATCGGTATTTGGCAGTGGGATATCGAACTTATTCAAACCATTGGTATTGCGGATTGCAATATCGTTGAACTGATAGCAAAGAATATTCTAAAGCTACCAGAATCAACGCAAAAAGTCTTAAAATTGGCGGCTTGCATCGGCAGCACTTTTAATTTAAGCGTTTTGGCAATTGTGAATGAAGAGTCAGAATCAGTTACTGCTTCAGGCTTGTGGCCGGCACTTCAGTCTGGTTTAATTTTGCCTCTAAGTGGAAACTACAAAATCCCGCTAGCTTTTCAACAGGATGAACTAGGAGAACTTATTCTCAGCGATTCCAGGGTAGACTATAAGTTTTTGCACGATCGCGTGCAGCAAGCCGCTTATTCTTTGATTCCTGAATCCGAGCGAAAATCGACTCACCTGAGCATTGGCAAACTTTTGCTGCAAAATACCAGCCCTGAAGACAGAAAAGAAAATATCTTTGCTCTGGTAAATCAACTTAATTTTAGCACTGACTTAATAGTTGGGCAAGTAGAAAAAGATGAACTAGCTTTCCTAAATCTAATTGCCGGTCAGAAAGCAAAGGCAGCGACAGCTTACGAAGCTGCTGCCAGGTATCTAAATATTGGTTTGGAACTCCTGGCTGCTAATAGCTGGCAGAGTCAGTATGAATTGACTCTCAACCTCCATGTAGAAGCAGTAGAAACAGAATTTTTAAACACCAATTTTAAGCAGTCTGAACTACTAGGGGAAGCTGTTTTACAAGAGGCAAAAACCCTACTTGATAAGGTAAAAGTATATGAGCTCAAAATTCAATCTTATGTCGCTCAGAACCAGCTCATTAAAGCTATTGATACGGGTTGGGAAATATTGTCCATGCTGGGGGTTTCTCCCAAATTGCTAGAAGCCGGGAATGCCTCAGTAAAATTGCCTTCGCTGACAGATTTGGAAAATGTTCCCGAAATGAACGCTCCTGATAAGCTGGCGGCGATGCGGCTGCTGGTGACTATCTCAGCTCCCGCTTCTATTGCCAAGCCTGAGATGGTTTTGCAGATCGTATTGACTCAAATTAATCTCTGTATTGAAAACGGTCATTCAGCGCTAGCAGCTTACGCTTACAGCATTTATGGCTTGCTCCTATGTGCAGCACTTGGAGATTTAGAGGCAGGATATTATTCCGGTCAGATAGCTTTGAAGCTATTAGAGCAATTTAATGCTAAAGAACTCACAGCTAAAGTATACACTCTGTTTAACGTTACTATCAGACATTGGAAAGAACACGCTAGGGAAACAATAGATGCTTTGCAAGAAGGGGTTCAAAGTGGTCTGGATACTGGAGATGTAGAATATGCTGGCTATTGTGCTTTGAACTCTTGCGCTCATATATTTTTAATTGGCAACTACCTAGAATCTGTAGAGTCGCGCCAAGCTCATTATCTCGATTTACTGCTGAAACTAAAACAAGAATTTGGACTCTACTACATTAAGATATGGAGGCAGCTAGTTTTGAATCTTTCCCGACCTACTGCTGACAAATGTTGCTTAATTGGTGAGAGCTTTGATGAAGTAAAAATGCTGCCGATTTTAGAAACAGCAAATAACCAGATATCCCTTTTTGCTGCCTATCTTGCTAAAGCAATTCTATCTTACTTATTTAAAGAGTTTGCTGCTGCTATTGAAAATGCTTCAATCGCTGAAAAATATAAAGCATCCGCACCCGGACACATGACGGTTGCCGTTCACAACTTCTACTATTCGCTAGCTCTTCTGGCTCAGTATCCCCATGTACGAGCTCCGGCTGAATCTGGGAGGGAGAGCGAGCAACAAGAAGCTCTGGCTATTGTGGAGTTGAATCAAGAAAAAATGAAGGGCTGGGCTTACCATGCTCCGGCTAATTATCAGCATAAATACGATCTGGTTGAGGCAGAAATAGCGCGGGTGAAAGGCCAAAATTGGGAAGCGATGGAGTATTACGATCTTGCCATCGCGGGAGCTAAAAAACAGGGGTACGTTCAAGAGGAAGCTTTAGCTTACGAACTTGCGGCTGAATTTTATTTAGGGGCTTCAAGAGAGGAGATCGGTCAGACTTACATGGCATCAGCATACTACGGCTACGCTCGGTGGGGAGCGAAGACTAAGGTTGCAGATTTGGAGTCAAGATATCCTCCGCTTCTTTCTCTGATATCTGCTGCTAATAACGCCAGCTTTGAGAAAACTACCTCTACGGAAACTACAAATTTTACAAATACTACAAGAGGTAATTCTTTCCTCGATTTAGCAACAGTAATGAAGGCTTCGCAAGTTTTAGCGGGCGAAGTTGTTTTGAGTAAATTGCTAGAAAAATTGCTAAAAATTCTGATGGAGAACGCTGGCGCCCAAAGCGGTTTTTTAATTTTAGCAAAAAATGGCAACTTGTTAATAGAAGCGTCTGGTTCTGTTGAACGAGATCGGATCGTAGTACAGCAGTCGCTTCCAATCGCTTTCAGTCAGAATTTGCCATTGTCTCTAATAAATTATGTAGTCCGAACGAAAAGAGATGTTGTTTTAGATGATGGCGGGAGGGATGAACTCTTCAAAAATGATATTTACTTTGTCAAAAACAATACTAAGTCTGTTTTATGTACGCCTATTATTAATCAAGGTACTTTAATTGCTGTGCTTTATTTAGAAAATAATCTGGCAGCGGGTGTTTTCACAGCAGAAAGGCAGGAAGTTTTAAAGCTTCTTTCTACTCAAGCTGCGATTTCTTTAGAAAACGCTTTTCTCTATAAAAATTTGTCGGCAGCTAATGAAAAATTGCAGGAGTACAGCCAGACTTTAGAGGCGAAAGTGCAAGATAGAACGCGGGAAGTTACAGAAAAAAACGCGCTCCTACAGCAAGAAATTAGCGAGCGAATCTCTACTGAATCAGCTTTGAGGCAGTCAGAAGTGCAGTTAAAAGAACAAGCAGTTCAGCTAGAAATTGCTCTGATCGAATTGCAGCAGACTCAGGCTCAAATGATTCAAACTGAAAAAATGTCAAGTTTGGGACAGCTAGTTGCAGGAATTGCTCATGAAATTAATAATCCGATTAATTTCATTTATGGCAATCTTACTCACGCAACTGAATATATGCAATATTTGCTGCAAATAATCAATATTTACGAGCGGACATACCCGAATCTTACTCCGGAATTGGCAGCAGTAACAGAAGAAATTGAACTTGATTTCCTCAAACAAGACTTGCTGCAAATTCTGAAGTCGATGAATGTTGGAGCCGAGCGCATCCGCAATATTGTGATAGGTTTGCGGAATTTTTCGCGCCTTGCAGAGAGCGAGATGAAGCGGGTTGACATTCACGAAGGGATTGAGAGCACGCTGCTGATTTTGCAGCACCGCCTGAACTCAGCGGTAAAGCTGGGGGATGGAGATGATAGCGGCGACGAGGGAGGCATTGCGAGCAGAGAAATCCAAGTTGTTAAAGAATACGGGAACCTGCCTTTAGTCGAGTGTTCTGCTGGAGAACTCAATCAGGTGTTTATGAATATTCTAGGCAATGCGATCGATGCGCTGGTACAGTTGGATAACCAGCATTGTCCAACGCCTGCGATTCGGATTCGCACAGAGGTAAAAGGCACTAGCGCGATCGTCTCAATTGCAGACAACGGACTTGGAATGAGTGAATCAGTCCGCGTTAGGGTATTCGATCCCTTTTTTACAACTAAGCCTGTAGGTTCGGGCACTGGTCTGGGCTTGTCTGTTTCGCACTCAATTATCGTACAAAAACACGGCGGCAAGCTAACGTGCATTTCAGCACTGAGGCGGGGAGCTGAATTTGTTTTGGAGATTCCGCTATCACAGGGTATATAGACGTTATGCAGTACATGATTTAGTTGAGTTTTGAGTCCAATTTGGATATAGAACAGTAACAGCAGGTTGTCAACCAATTTTAGAAGTGCATCCGACCCATTTAGTATCATTAATCCTACTACTTTCTTAAGCTAATTGCTCCGATAAATGTGACCTTTGCACCTTTACCGCGTTAGCTGGGTCAGCTAATTTATGACGATCGCCCTCAGCCGCCTCGTTAAGAAATACCCCAGAACGGTGCAGCAATGTAGCAAGTATGCAAGACTCTCTGGTATCGGGTCGAGTATACACCAAGCATGAAGATAGAACGGCACGGGCAAGCCAAAATACTCACGCAACAGGAAATCGAACTGCTGTTTAACAAAGGTTTGCTAACCGAGCGCGATCGCACCCTCTTCGGGGTTTGTCTCTACACCGCCTGTCGGATTGCCGAAGCTTGTTCCCTGGAAGTCATCGATATTTACACTGCCAGAGGTACAGTCCGACCTACAATCAACTTCCGCAAGGGCAACACCAAAGGCCAACTCCAAACCAGAACGATTCCGGTCATTGAAGATTTGCGAAGTCTCCTGACATCTTGGAAACCTAACGCGGGTCAGACTTATTTATTCCCCGGCCGCCACCGTTCGCACCACTGGAAGCATTTGCACCCCGACTCAGCGGACAAGATTTTGAGAGAAGCGTTCGATCGCGCCGCCATCGAGGGAGCCTCCACCCACAGCTTTAGGAGAACGGCTCTCACCCAGATGAGCAACGCCGGAATTCCGCTGCGGATCATTCAAGAAATCAGCGGTCACAACAACCTCGAACAGTTGCAGAAATACTTAGAAGTGAAGCCGGATCAAGTCAAAGGAGCGATCGCGAGTCTTTCCATGCTTTCCTACACCGGAAAAGATACATTTCCCGGTCTAGAGCATGAATTGCGCGCTGTGCCGTTACCGAAAGAGCAACTGTCACAAGCCCCATCCGACTCGGAGCCTGAAGAAATTCCCGACTGGTGATTGGCTGACAGCAAAAAAAAACGAATGCTCCAGCAGCATCTGGGTATGAAGTGCTATACCATCCGTTTAACGGCTCTTATACTGTTCCAGAGGCGAGGAGTGTCCAAAGCCTTAAATTGGTTTACCGCATCATCTCCAACCGAGACTTGAACACTCTCGTTACACCGTCCAAGTTCTTTAAAGGTCTTAAGCCCATAAAACACAAGCTCCTAGATCGATCAGAGGAGTTTTTGTTTGTATATTGTCGAGCGGCAGTGAGGCGACAAATATCTTAGCCACCTGGGCGTTTAACAAGCGAATAGGGGATGGAATCGGTGTGGTGGCAGTGAGTGTTTTGAGAGTACAGAAAAGTTGTCAGGGAAAAAAGCCCTGAAGACTGCATAGAATAAAGTCATCATCATCACCGTCGAAAAACAGAGGTCAAGCCCTCGGTCTATTAGTACGCCTCAGCTTCATCCCTCTCAGGACTTCCACTTAACGCCTATCAACGGG
>NZ_JAUBPS010000081.1:0-25350 GCF_036700865.1 Microcoleus sp. S13C4 | reverse complement strand
GTTTTTAGCTGGCATTTTTGTAGAGATTGACTAAACTCATTTTTTATTATACCCTATTTAAAGGCACAACAGCTTAATATGTCGATATTAATATCTTATATTAAAAACGTATGGCATCCTTACCAAGGCTCTATCTACCTACACCTGATGGAACCGGAAATAAAGTTGAGATAGAACACAACGGCTCGGTCGTAATTGTAGGTGCAAATGGATCAGGAAAAAGTAGGTTGGGAGCATGGATAGAGAGAAATGCTGACAATAGTATCGTTCACCGCATATCTGCCCAAAGAGCACTGGATATCCCTGAATATGCCGCAGTCAAATCTCTTGAGCAATCCCTAAATGATTTGATTTGGGGCAACGAAAATCCCCAATTTGCCAGTAATCAATATAAATGGAATCACCGCTGGGGAGGCAAACCTGAAACTTTTCTTCAAAATGACTACGAAAAAGTTCTTTCTAATTTGTTTGCACGAACTGCGGATCGTAATAGAAAATACTTTGAGGAAGCGTGTCTGAAGCAAGTATACATTCCTGTATATGACTCTCCACTTGATATTTTAATCAAATTATGGGAAGAGATTCTTCCTCATAGAAAGCTTGTCTTAGAGGATGGGAAGGTAAGTGTTAAAAATGCTAGTTTGGGCACTGAGTACCATGGCAAAGAAATGAGTGACGGTGAAAGGGTGGCTCTGTATCTAATGGGGCAATGTCTATGTGTTCCTTCAGGTTCGATCTTAGTGATTGATGAACCTGAAATACATCTACACACGTCAATAATGCAATCTCTGTGGAATAAGCTTGAGGAGGCACAACCCGATTGCCTTTTCGTATACATTACGCATGACCTCAATTTTGCTTCTACACGTGTTAGCACAACGAGTATATGGGTCAAAGAGTTTGATGGTGCTAACAAATGGGTATGGGAAAAAGTTCCAGAGGTCGATGAGTTTCCTGAAAGCCTACTGCTTGAGTTGCTTGGTAATCGCAGGCAAATTATTTTTGTTGAAGGAGAAAAGGGAGGCAAGGATCACGCAATATACCAATCAATTTACAGAAATTATAATGTTGTTCCTAGAAGTGGATGTGAGAGTGTTATTGAATCAGTTCGAGTACTTCGACTCAACTCTTGTTTCCATCATGTACAGGTTTTCGGACTCATAGACAGAGATTATCGAACGGATGATGAAATACAAGCACTGTTCAGTAAGGGTGTGTTTTGCATTGATGTCGCAGAAATTGAAAACATTTTACTCAATGAGGAAACTCTACGTCTCATAGCGACGAATCAACACCTTGACCCTGATGACGTTGTTACCCGTGCGACTGAAATGGCAAAAAAACTTCTCAAGAAAGACATAGAGCGTCAAGCCTCCCTGCGAACGTACAGGGCAATTGAGAATAACCTACGTAAGATTGATGCTAAGTCAGTTGGGCTTGAGGCAATAAAAGCATCTGTCACAAATGCCACTGCTACGTTGAATGTTGATATAGCTTACCAAAACAATCTTGATTTGTATAGTAGGCTAGTCACTTCCGGCACTCTAAATGAAATACTGAAGTATTATAACAACAAGGGGCTTGTATCCGAGGTTTGCTCGGTTTTAGAGCTTGGTCGCAATGGCTATGAAAAACTTGTTCTTCGTATGCTCAATTCCAGTGATCGAGAAGAGGTAATCAACGGACTTCGGCAATACGTGCCAGCGATAACAAGTCGATGAAGCGCACGGGCGAGAGATTTTGGTATCGATCATTAACTGCGGTATAATACACTTAATCAGACTGGCGGTTCGTAACGTGGATATTTTAATTGAGTCAACAAAGGGCTTTGAGAAAGATATTGCTAAGTTGAGTGAAGATGAAAGAGCAGCAGTGATTAAAAAAATCAACGATTGCGCCAGCCTCTTCCCCACTCAAAAAGCTGATGTCTATCGTAAGCTGCGCCGCCTGCGCTTACCGACAAATCTTAATGGTTACGAATCTTCACTGTACACACTACGGATTTCTCGAACACTAAGGGTGATTTGGGCAGTAGACGAAGATCCAATTTTTGGGCAAGTTATTTTTACTCTTTTTCGAGCAGTCAAACACGAAGAGCTCGATAAAGCATATCAGGGTGTAGCGGAGTCTCTATATCAAGATATGCTTCACCACAATCTAGAAGCTGCCTAAATCTCGTAAGCTTATTTATGGCACAAACTATTACGCTCTGCGATGAATATGGCATTATTCACGAAGCCATGAAGATTTTGCCAGATGATGAGCTAAAGATTTGTTTTATTGAAGTTTTGGGAGAACTTGAAGACAACGAATGTCACAGAACAAGAAAATTTCCCAACAAGCAAAATGGTTGGCTTTTTTGGTAAGTGCAAGCGATCGCCGATCGGTATAACAAATCACTCCAACCGACCTTATGCTAAGTTATTTTTGAAAAGAGAAGCGATCGCCAGCGCCAGCAAAAAAGGAGGATGTACAAAAATGGGTAAAGGCAGGTTAGAAGCATTCAGCGATGGTGTAATCGCCATTCTCATCACCATTATGGTGCTGGAATTGAAAGTGCCCCATGAAGCTGATTTAGCTGCGCTGCGTCCGCTAGTTCCAGTATTTCTGAGCTATGTACTCAGTTTTATTTATCTTGGTATCTACTGGAACAACCACCATCACTTGTTACAGGCGACTCGGCACGTCAATGGTAATGTTTTGTGGGCTAATTTGCATCTGCTGTTCTGGTTATCACTCATTCCCTTTGTCACTGGCTGGACAGGCGAGAACCACTTCGCGGCCTGGCCAGTTGCGCTTTATGGCACAGTGCTGTTATTTGCTGCGATCGCTTACTTCATTCTTACTCGTGTTCTTATTTCTCACCACGGTAAAGATTCCACTCTGGCAATCGCACTTGGGCGAGACTTTAAGGGTAAGGTATCAGTGGTGATTTATGCCGTAGCAATCCTGCTTTCCTTTGTCAACTCATGGTTGGCTTTCATGCTGTATGTTTTAGTTGCGATCGTGTGGCTGATACCCGATCGGCGTATTGAGAAAACTCTGAATTCGTGAATAATGTTCAACAAAAAACCATCGGCCGCCAGCTAACACTTCGCTTTACCAATTAACCAATGACCATTCATCACAACGGACTGTTTGTTGAGCCTGATCCAGGTCGTTCTTATTACTTTGGTCAAGACCTCTATACCTTCAAGGCAGTTAGTGAACAGACAGGGGAAGCCTATGCGCTTTGTGAGGTAATTGTTGCACGTGGTGGCGGTACGCCGACCCATCGGCACAACCGAGAAAATGAATCATTTTATGTTCAAGCTCGAAAGTTTCAACAATTGCTTTGCCCGTTTTACCCGTTGGGCGATCGAATATTGTTAGGGAGATGTGCCTCTCAACTGCTTCAACAGATGGTTGAAATGAAATTGGCTCATGCCCAGCAATTGAGCTAAATCTGCAAGCTTAATATCTTGATTCAGATGTGAGTTGATGTACTCGGTTTGCGTTTCTGATTATATTGTGCTTCGCCAATGCGATCGCTATCTCTGGGATGCTTTTGAGAAGTGGCATTGCAAGCCATAGCTTGATTATGCCTAGATAGCAATCACTTTTGAAGTCATTGTAGAAATATAAAGTTTTAATTTTAATAATTTTCCCTGACTTTAGTTCGCTTGGTGTCCAACTTAAAGATTCAACAGACAGCGGCCACCTTGACATGGCTGGCAATACGCACCTTACTTGTATCTAGAGAGGGGTTGTTTCAACAATATCTGCTCTACCTTCCGGAAGAGATAAACCCACCCTGATCTAACGCCAAAAATAATGTTTTGAGTAAAAAGGCGGGGGTGGAAAGTACGAATGCAGATTGTAGGGTTTCCTTGCCTGTCATTCCCAAGTGCGATCGCCGAAGATAAGAGTATAGAAATTAAACGGTTGGTTTTCACCCGCCCTTACACAAAATGAACTCACAACTAGAACAACAAGTAACAATTCTACAAGACGAAACAGCAGCGGCCGGGAATTCAGCCAACCCAACAGTTGAAACTCATGTATTCGCCTCAGAATTTGTAACAGAGGAAAAAGTCAGAGTGGAAGAATTTAAGATTAGCGCCGACAGTTTAATTGCTAAAGTCAAAGAACTAATTCAGCAAGGAAAACTCCGCCGCCTCGTCATCAAAAACTCGCAAGGGGGGACTTTGGCAGACATTCCGCTGATGGCGGGATTGGTAGGTGGCGTTGCAGGATCAGTAGTCTTTCCAATTGCTGCTGTACTTGCTACAGTTGGGGCAGTTGCGGCTCATTTGACTGTAGCCATCGAGCGCAAAGAATAGTCATTAGTAATTAAAAATCTTCTCTTCAAGTCCGCGAAGGCGGACTTTGTTTGTTTAGTAGCGATTTCAATCACCGAATGGTCTGATCAACGCAAATTCTCCGGTACTTTCGCCGCAGGTTGCTCTAAATAATTGTAAACAATCCGCGAAATTCGACGGACAAAATCTCTCACAATCGGGTCGTTGTAAGGACGTTTGACAAAAATTGCCGCTAAATAACGCTTCCCATTCGGCATATCTATAATTCCTGCATCGCCAACCACAAAGCCGATATCTCCGGTTTTGTCAGCAATCACGGCTCCCGGGCCTAAACCCGAAGGCAAAAGCGTTCTAGTTGTGGTGTTCCGCAGTAATTCTAAAGCTTGTTCCCGACTCGATTCAGACACTAATTTATCGCGAGACAGCATCGCCAGCAACTTTACCATATCCACAGAACTGGTGGTATTTGTTCCTTGAAAATCTCCCAACCAATTGCGAATTCTGGTATCAGTTAATCCCCAACTGCGAAAACGCTCGTTTAGTTTAGCAATTCCCCCCAAACGTTCAATAATCATGTTGGTGGCTGTATTGTCGCTGATGGTAATCATTTTATCTACGGTTTCTCTGATGCTAAACCGAGTTCCATCAGGTTCGTCTTGCATAGTTCCAGAACCGCTGGCAACTAAGTCGGACTTCATCACTAATGTTTCGTCGAGGCTAACTTTGCCTGCGTCTACATCTTGATAAAAAGCAATCAGAATAGGTAATTTGATGGTACTCGCGGCCGGAAATACTCGATCGCCCTTAATATCCAAATAGTTTCCTGTATCTAAATCCAGAAAAAACATTCCGGCGCTCAGGGATCTATACTGTTCGATCGCACTTTCGATTTGAGGCTTGATGGCTGTCATTTCCGAGCCGGTTGACACCGCCAAATCAGTGGAAGAGTTTCTCTGATTTTCCGGCGAAACAGTGGGCGTAACTTGACCTGCTGCTTGTTCTACGCTGGTAATAGCTGTGGGTATAAAAGATTCGTTGCCGGCTATTTGCTCGGGATTAGGCAACTGAAATGACCAGCGCGTGGCAGATTCTCTAATGACTCGGACTTTTTGCGGGTCTAACTTATAACCGGGAGTTAATTCTATCACTAACCTGGTAGTTCCGGTGTCAAACTGCCCGACTCTAATTTGTTGAATAGCTGAGTTGTAGCTTTGAGGACTTTCGGGATACTCCAAGACTATTCCCGGTAAGTCAATTACTAAGCGGGTGGGATTGGCGATTAGTTTGACTTCCGGCTGAACTCCTGAATCTGTGGTTAAATTGAGTTGGTTTTCGCGGGCATCAAAGTGCCAAGATGTTAGTGTATCAGCTTTTGCGGGCAGGGCGATCGAGAAAAGACTAAGGGCGGCCGGCAACAGCCATCGCAGTTTAGGAGTCATGTTTGAAGAGAAAGAGTTTAAGGGCTGCAACGAGAAAGCGGCTGGAAAAACGTTTGCAACCGCTTTCGAGACGAAGCACCTAGCATCATACAGTCAACTCTTGCCCGCAGCCGTAATTTTTTTATTTTCTTTGAGAGTATTCCGTTTCCGGGACTGCTATCAAATCCGGTTCTATTACCCCTTTTTCTTCCAGTCTCGCGCAGGCCGACAAAACTTTGTACACGGGCGGATTCTCTTGGCAGAATTCTTGTTTTGTAGGCACAAATTTTATTCACCTGAGATGAATTCAAGTTAGGCGACTTCTCGATTTCTAGCATCTTCTAGCGAGTCAATCGCGGCTTTGAGAAAAACTTTTCCTTTAGCAACAAATCGGCGATCGCTCAAAGGATCGTAAGCTTCCCAATTACCGCTAACTTCGCGATCGCGCCACAAAAACCAGCAGCGGTAGATTTCTCCGCTATCTATATCATCGCACAAAGCCAGCCAATCATCCCCCGTGAGAGCGCTGGCATCTAATGCTACCAATTCCACCCATGCAAGTGCAGTGCAGGCATCGATAGCCTCAGCGTCAACGGAGTCAGATTTTGTAGCTATAGGTTGTGGTGAGCACAGTGTAGACTTCATAATTTCTCCTTAATTCAATTAAATCAATCAATCAATGAATTGCCCTATTTATGGAACTGACCCGGTACGCCAAGTGGAAAAACTGTGTTTTGATAAATTTCTGGTTGGTCAAATTTACCAGCGGCTGATGCTTCTGTTAAATTATTAAGTGTATTAATGGTGAAAATGGCGGCGGTTCCCAAAGCGGCCATTGCCAGTCTGTGTAAGATTTTGCTCATTTGGCTGCTCCTTTTTTGCTTGGTGTATCTACTCTAAAAAGTTCAGTGGTCATTAGCGGCGGAGATTGGGGAGTTAAGAAAAACTTTTGATCCTAAAATATATTCAACTGTTGAAGCCGTTATCAGGACAGAGTTTGAGGAGTCGATCGCCAAAAAAACCTCCCCAAGTAAAATTCCTTAAATTCCGGCTGGCTGATTATCTTCCTTAAAATCGCCTAAAATAGGTACTTAAGGCGTTAAACTTTCTAGATTCGTTCCCCTTTCACTGCAAGCGAAGTGCTCAAGTCAACACGCGATCGCGGTCGCATTCTCACTGCCTCTGGCTTAAAGAAACTTAACGAGGCGCTCCAAGAATGGTCTGACCGACATAACATTAGAGGTACTCTGACTGAAATCGAGGCCGAGTCTGGCGTCGGTGCCGATACAGTCAGCAAAATTAAGCAGGGTAGAGAAGGTGCGGATTTGAGTAAAATTCGGCAGTTGTTCGCGGCTTTTGAAATGACTCTGGCGAATGGCGACCACAGATCGGCTAAACTTGAGGAACCGGAAAATTTAGACGATCTGCACAATTTGGCGGGGGAAACAGCCACTAGCAGCAGAATTGTTAAAGTATTTGTCAGTTATCGCAGCGCCGAACCCGATCGAGAGTTGGGAAAACAGTTGGAAACGGCCTTAAGCGCGATCGGTCATACAGTTTTCACAGCAGAAAATAACATTAGATTAGGAGATAATTGGTTCGATCGCATTAATTTGTTCCTCCAAGAATGCGATTATTTGCTAATACTCTTGCCGCCAACAGGAAACCAAAGCGAACTACTAACATATCAAGTTCAGCAAGCCAAAGAACTGCAAGACTCCCGCCCTGATAGAAAACCAATAATTCTCCCCATCCGCGTCGATTTTCCCCTGAACGCGCCTCTAAATCACGACTTGCGTGGCTATCTGTACCGCATCAAACAGAGGGAATGGAAAACCACCGCCGATACTCCAATTATTATCGAAGAAGTTCTGAATTTACTAGCAGAAGAACCCGCACCAGTTACCGAAGACACGGAAAATTTAACACAAAAACAGCTATTAGAAATTAGCAGCGACGAAATACCTCTACCCGCCGCTGAACCAGAATTACCGGGAGGACAAGTCGATGTGGCTTCTCAATTTTATGTAGAACGCCCGCCCATCGAAGAACGCTGCTATCAAACTATTGTGCAGCCCAGCGCGTTAATTAGAATCAAAGCACCGAGACAAATGGGCAAAACTTCCTTGATGGCCCGAATTTTGCATCACGGAACCCGTCAAGGCTATTGCACCGTGCCACTAACTTTTCAGTTAGTAGATAAAGCCGTATTCGCAAATTTAGATAAATTCTTAAAGTGGTTTTGCGCTTACGTCGGCCGCGAGTTGCACTTGCCAAATCAATTAGAAGATTATTGGGACGAAATTTTTGGCAGCAAAGTCAACTGCAAAGATTACTTTGAAAAATACATTTTACCGCAAATCGACAGTCCTTTAATTTTAGGATTAGACGAGATCGATCGCGTTTTCCAATATCCCGACATTGCCGAAGACTTTTTAGGACTGCTGCGGGCGTGGCACGAAGAATCGAAGCGGCGCGACATCTGGAAAAAACTGCGATTAATTGTAGTTCACTCCACCGAAGTTTACATCCCGATGAACATCAATCAATCGCCTTTCAACGTCGGACTGCCCGTAGATTTGCCCGAATTCAACTCTCAGCAAATACAAGATTTAGCAGCGCGCCATAACTTGAATTGGTCGGAGGCAGAAGTGGAGGAATTGATGGCCATTGTCGGCGGTCATCCGTATTTAGTGCGAGTTGCATTATATCACATTTCGCGCTCGGATTTGACACTCGATGAATTAAAAGAAACTGCGATCGCAGATGCGGGAATTTACAGCGACCATTTGCGTCGGCAGTTGTGGAATTTAGAAGAATATCCAGAGTTGGCGCAGGGGATGAGAGAGATTGTGGCGGCGGATTCTCCGGTGCAATTAAAGGCGATGCAGGCGTTTAAATTAGATAGTTTGGGGTTGGTAAAATTGCATGGTAACGAGTGCGTGCCGAGGTGCGAACTGTATCGACAATATTTTCGCTCGCACTTAAGCGCGATCGTGTAAAATTTTGTGCGTAAGTGCGGTAATTAATACTCAGGTGAATGATACCCATGAACGATATTTTTTTGATAACTTCTGATAATTGGCTAGATTGGATAACCGTATTTGGTTATCTAGGTTTTACAGCTTTCATTGCATGGCGCGTGTTCACCACAAAGTAGATATATCATCAACTTACAGTATTCTTCTGTCTTGCTCGCGTCCTAGCGCTAACGCGCCTTCGCGGTTTGTTAAATAAATAGTAAAAAATGTAGATATTAAGACTAGGGTAAAACCATAACTAAATTCACTACCTCAGACTGTAGTTAGATAGAATCCTCTCATAAATTTCATAATTCTCTCGATCGAAGCAGCAAAAAATTACTCTTTGAGAACCACCATTCTTTTGTATTTGTTCTGAGCATATCTTCACTGCAATCTCACCTGCTAGAGCTTTAGGATATTTGTAAATGCCGGTACTAATGCAAGGAAATGCCAAACTCTCTAACTCTTGATCTGCGGCGATTTGCATACACTTGCGGTAACACTCGGCCAGGAGTTCAGGTTCTCCATGATTACCTCCCCGCCATACTGGCCCTACTGTATGGATGATGAAGCGCGCCGGCAAGTTATATCCTTTAGTTAGTTTAGCATTTCCAGTCTTACATCCTCCAAGTAATCGGCATTCTTCAAAAAGTTCCGATCCTGCTGCTCTGTGTATTGCTCCATCTACTCCACCACCACCAAGTAAGCTGCTATTTGCAGCATTCACTATCGCATCAACTTTGAGTTTAGTGATGTCGCCCAAAATAACTTTCATATTATACAATAGTAAACTGTAGACAAGTTTAGCAAAGAAACTCGTTATCTAGTCTTGCGCTCTCAACTTTTGCAAAATCGGAATTTGTTGCAACTGTTCCTGCCGTATACTATCCCAGTTTAACCCAATAGGACGCGGATAACTTGTATTAGTCTCAATTACCTCCTCAGCAGTAAAAATCCAATTCAGCGCCCAATCGTGAGCTTGCATTGGTAAACGCGAATCGGCGACTATTTGCAAAGGATGCACTGTTGTTACAATTGACGTATCGATTTGTACTAACCCAAATTCCTGCAACATAGCCAATTCTAAATCGGCAAATCCTGCACCTTTCCCGGTTCTTCCACCGTTGGGGCCTGCGGCTACGCAGCCGACTATTACTAAATCAATCGGCTCCATTTCTGCAAAACTTACCAATTTTCCGCAAGCGAGTGCTTTACGGGCGATCGCACTTTCTGCAATTGATATATTTTGCCTCTGCAAATCCTCAGCAGTTAACTCAACAAAACAGCGCGTGCTTGTCAAGCGCGGTACTGCCATATACAGACGTTTTCCATCTTGCAAAGCTTGCATCCGCACCGGAATTTGCGCCGAATCTGGATTGCACTTAATCGTTTTTGCTTGTTGCCATATGGGTAAATTTGCCAATTTTTCGGCCGCCAACTCAACACCGACAAAGTTGGGAATATGACCGAACGGATCGCCAATAGATGCGGCTTGGCGCTTCAGCAAAGACCAAATTTCAGATCTTAACTTGTCTTTATCGTCGTTATATCCAGTCCAAGCAGTTTTCATACTGTAAAAAGAAGGAAGAAGTAAGAAGTAAGAAGGAAGAAGTAATAATGCTCATCTAGCATTTTTTTTAGCCCTTGCTATCTTACATTTAATTCAGGAAATTAATTAAATGTGGTAGAATGAGTCATACAAAATTCTAATAAGCCCTCGATTCTTTAGTCTCGCATTGCGGGGACTTCTTCTGGCAAGGCGCGGTTTTAACAGCCTAATGTTCTTTTTTATTGTATGAATTTTACCACAAAACCCAGTTACTATCAAGTCGGTGGGAGTTTGACAAATAACGCTCCAAATTATGTGAAGCGACAAGCCGACGACGACCTTTATAACGGATTGAAAGCCGGGGAATTTTGCTATGTTTTGAATTCCCGGCAAATGGGCAAATCTAGCTTGCAGGTGCGGACAATTCAACGGCTGAGAAATGAAGGAATTGCTTGTGCTGCGATCGACATTTCGGAAATTGGCAACCGCGGCGTCACTCCCGAACAGTGGTATGCTGGTTTACTCCGCATTCTCGAAAATAACTTTAACCTGTCGGATATTGTTAACGTGCGGACTTGGTGGCGCGATCGCAATTTTTTAACTCCGGTTCAAAGATTGAGCGAATTCATCGAAACCGTACTGTTACCCAACATTTCCAGCAATATTGTCATTTTTATTGACGAAATCGACAGTATTCTCGCCCTAGATTTTCCCGCCGACGATTTTTTAGCCTTAATTCGATCGTGCTACAACAAGCGCGCCAACAACTCAGAGTTCGATCGCCTAACTTGGGCCCTCTTAGGTGTAGCATCGCCGACGGATTTGTGCCGCGAGCAAAATGCCACCAGCAATACCCCTTTTAATATTGGCAAGGCGATCGAGTTAACTGGTTTTGACGAAACAGAAGCTCAACCACTCGCAGCGGGTTTGGCAGAGCTGACAGACACCTCTGAGGAAGTTTTGAGAGAAGTATTGTATTGGACGGGCGGGCAGCCGTTCCTGACTCAAAAGCTGTGCAAACTCCTGCTGGAAAACCCACAATTAATGCCGAATTTACCCCCCCCTCGCCAAGGGGGGGAGAAAGATAAAATTAACACTTCTAAAGAGTGGGTGGAGAAAGTAGTGCGCTTGAAAATCGTGGAGAATTGGGAAACTCAAGATGTACCCGAACATTTGTCCACAATTCGCGATCGGCTTTTCAAAGAAAACCAGCGCATTGTCAGGAGACTGGGATTGTATCAGCAAATTTTACAACAAACTGAAATTGTCCCCGATGGTAGTACCGAACAAATGGAGTTGCGATTAAGCGGATTAATTGTTAAGCGCGGGGAAAAATTAACAATTTCTAATCCTATTTATGAATCTGTATTTAACAAAAAATTAATTGAACAAAAATTAGAAAAACTATCGCCTTACTCGAAAGCGATCAAACTCTGGCTAAATTCTAGCTGTGAAGATGATTCCCAACTCTTGCGAGGATCTGATTTGCAGTCAGCATTAGTTTGGGCGGCAGGAAAAAGTTTGAGAAACGAAGATTTTCAGTTTTTGACTGCCAGCCAGAAAGTTATTTTGAGCGACCAAAATCAACTGCTGCATTCAGCTACACTAGAAACTAAAAAAGCTGTCTGCGATGCCGAAAAAGCTCTGAGTGAAGCTGACTCTGCCAAACAAAAAGCCAAACAGTGGATCGGCATGGGTTCTGCGGTACTGGCAGCATCGTTACTGGCGGCGATCGGCTTTTCAACTCTCGCTTACCAGCGATTTAAACTAGCACAAGCAAGTATCGAAATCGAACAAAATGGCAGCGATGCTTTATTGTTGGCTGTTTCTCAAAAAACCGAAAACACCGAAGCTTTATCAGAAGCTTTACTGAGGGCGATCGCCTCTGGTAAAAAATTAAAAACCTTGGTTGAAAACAAACATAAGCTAGAAGAATATCCGGCAACTAGACCCCTGTTAGCTTTACAAATAATTCTCGATAAAATTAGCGAAACACAGCAGATAAAAACATCATTATTTCCGCAACGAAAGATAAAATGGCCGGCTCATAAAGGTGCAGTTACCAGCGTCAGTTTTAGTCCCCAAAGGCAAATTTTAGCAACCGCCGGAATAGACGATAGAGTTCGGATTTGGAACTTTTCCGGGCAACAACTTGTTGAATGGAAAGCTTTACAACAGTCAGTTAATATGATAAACTTTAGCCCTAACGGGAATTTTTTAGCGACTGCAGGAAGGGACAGCACAGTTAAAATATGGAATTTATCAGGAAAAAATATTTCTAACTTCAAAGGGATTCAAGGCTCAGTTACTAGCATCAGTTTTAGTCCCGAAGGAAAGTTATTGGCGGTCGCAGGAATAGACAGCAATGCTGCAATTTGGAAATTGTCAAACCTGCCCAAATCAATATCGTCTCCCGTCAAACTCCCCGGTCACAACGGCTTAGTGAGAAGCGTAAATTTTAGCCCAAACGGAGATTTTATAACGACTTTAGATGGCAACTCTACAGTGCGAATTTGGAATTTGTTGGGAAAACTGAAAAAAACACTTCCCCTTCAGGTAATTGGGCTCAGTTTCACTCCCGCTCCACACCAGTCTCACTTTGCTACAGTAACATTGAATGGCAAAGTTGGGCTGTGGAATCTGTCAGAAAAAGAATTAGTTAAGGAATTTCAAACGTTGCATTTTGATGCGAAGTCAATTAGTTTTAGTCCCGACGGAGAACGGCTTGCTACCGTGGGAATTGACAAGACTGTACGGCTGTGGAATTTAGCGGGGCGGCAGGTTGCTCAATTTGAGTTTGAGGAAAATGTTGTTAGTGTCAGTTGGAGTCGAGACGGAAAGCAAATTGCTGTAGCTGGAAGCAACGGCACTGTCTGGCTGAGGCAGGTTGAAGGGTTAGAAGAATTGCTCAAGCAAAGCTGCAATTTTTTCACCACTCAACCGAAGTATTTTACAAGAGTTTCAACTCTCTGCAAGTAGGACACGGCAGTGCCATGTCCCTAATGATGACTATCAATTTACTTTAACAGGCGAAACACTTAAATTAGGATTTGTGACTCTTTTTAAGAGTTCTTGTCGGGCTTGTTCTGGATTTTGGCCTTTGGGTACTTGATATAATAATCTACAGGAACCGTCTTGAGGATTAGCTGCACAAATAATTAGTTGACCGGTGGGCGATGCACCTGCTGTGACAATACTCTCCCAAGTTCCTTGCGGTTGTGAGTTGTTGAGAATTCCCGATACTCTAGTGCACCGAGTAATCGCGTCTTCTCCTGATTCATTGAAATAGTTATCAGCTAGCCACAAAATAACGGGAATATTTTTGCCTTGTTGGACAGCAATTGTAGCTGGGCGGCCGCCAGCAGCGCCGCAGAAGAATGAAGGCGCTTGGGCAAAGGCTGGACTGTTTGCTAAAATCGGAGCAGCAATGGCAATAATTGACGCGCTAAAAGTTGACTTTAAGAGCCGAAATTTCATGAGCAGTATAAGCTTTTTCATTTAAGGTTACTAATAGTCTAAAAAGTTAAACTGTTTGGTGCCGGGAAGATTAGGCATTTAGAGAAAAAAATAAAATTTATTCGGCTAATTTTTGCGATCGCACACACTGGCCTCATCTGGGCTAAAACTCCGGGAAAAAAGCTCGCTGACAAACACGGAGGGCAGAAAATACGTGCAGCCAGAGGGGGCGCAGGCGCGAAGGTATAGGGTAAAGGAGTGGTTTTGCACCGTTTTTTGCGCTCGCCTCGCTGTTCCTGATGCCGTCCCACCTAAAGTGGAACCTGTGTTAACATCGAAAAAAATATTCTCTTTAATAATCAACAATGGGCAATGTTCTGGTGCTGAACGCCTCCTACGAACCCCTTAACATCACCAATTGGCGAAGGGCGGTAGTTTTGTTGCTGAAAGGAAAAGCAGAACAGGTTGAACACAACGGGAAATTTATTGCGCCAAACTTCCCGCTACCAACTGTGATCCGACTGCGGCATTATGTCCGAGTTCCCTATAAGGATATTCCGCTAACCCGCCGGAACATCTTGCACCGGGACGCACACTCTTGTCAATACTGTAGTTATACGGGGGACGATTTAACCCTGGATCATGTGATTCCCCGATCGCGCGGAGGAGGCGACACTTGGGAAAACCTCGTCACCGCCTGCGTGCGCTGCAATGTCAATAAAGGCAGCCGCACGCCGAAAGAAGCGGGAATGCCGCTGCGCCATCCGCCTCGGAAACCTCACAGCGGTCTTTATTTTGAAGTGACTAAACACGTTAAGAGCGGTATGCACAAAGAATGGCAAAAATATGTAATTGGCCTTTAAAACCCCTGTCAGCGCAAGCGCGGGGGTTTTTTGCGGAAGTTCTGAGTCCTGAGATTGCTTCGTTCCTGGGAACGCACACTCTCTGCATGAGTTAAAAAGTTAAACAGTTAAAGAGAGAATTTACGCTCTTAAATCAGGTTTCTTGTAACAAGTATGGGCTTTGACAACAAGGCATCTACAAAGAAACCGGGTTTAAGAGTGAATGTCGTGCAAATCCTGAAAGAGTTAAATTGTTAATCTTTAACGATGAAAGACCATTCCCCTACCAATTCCGATGAAACATCTGGCAACCGCGAAGGTGAACTTGAGGCCAGCAGCCCGGTTGTACCCGAAGTGAGTGCGCCTGGGAAACGGCGCACCAAAGCCGAACTTGCTTCCCAAGAGAATCGTGGCCGTCTCCGCGAGGAATTGCACGATCGCAAAGTCGAGCAATTGCGCCAAATGTTCGATCGACACAAAGGCACTCGCCAATTAATATTACTGCAAGATTTTCCCGACCCCGACGCACTTTCAAGCGCTTGGACTTACAAATTAATCGCCGAACAGTACGATATCCAATGCGAGATGATCTACGCCGGCGCCCTCAGCCACCAAGAAAATATTGCCTTAGTTAAATTGACAGGGTTGCCGTTGCAGCGGTGGACCCTGGAAACAGTAAAAACTAAGGATTTGTCGGTGTTTAAGGGCTGCGCTTTCATCGACAATCAAGGGACGACTTGTAACTTAACCGAGTATATTTTAGCGGCTGGAGTTCCGATCGCCGCCGTCATCGATCATCACAATTTGCAGGGAGAAATGAACGCAGAATTTACAGATTTGCGTCCTCAAATCCGCGCTACAGCCACGATTTTTGCGGAGTATTTACAGGCTGGACTCCTAACTCTCGACGGCAGCGTCAGTCTGCACATCAAGTGCGCTACAGCTTTGATGCACGGTTTGCGATCGGATACGAACGCCCTCAGACAAGCTCAGGAAGAGGACTTTTTAGCTGCGGCTTATTTGAGCCGATTTTACGACCCGCAGTTGCTGAATGCGGTGTTGCAGTCGTCTCGTTCTAAATGGGTAATGGACGCGATCGAGCGATCGCTCAAACACCGCACCGTCCAGAACAATTTTTCGATCGCCGGCATCGGCTACCTCCGCTATGACGATCGGGATTCTATTCCCCAAGCGGCGGACTTTTTAGTAACAGAAGAGAACGTACACACAGCAGTTGTCTACGCAATTGTTCACGACAAAGACGAAGAAATTGAAGTAGTAATTGGCTCGCTGCGAACTAATAAACTTACTCTTGACCCCGACGAATTTATTAAAGAAGCCTTCGGCCAAGATGCTCAAGGACGCTTTTTTGGCGGTGGCAGAAGTCAAGCAGGAGGTTTTGAAATTCCGGTGGGCTTTCTTTCCGCCGGGAATGAGAACAGCGATTATGCAAGGCTAAAATGGGAAGTATTCGATGCTCAGATTAAGCAAAAATTGCTGAATTTAATTAGTCCTAAAGACAATCCAGTTTACGATCATTAACTCTAAAGTTTGTAGATGCGGTCTTGATTCCAGCAACAGCCTGGAAATGCGATATTTGGGTTTGGACTCCCGTTGCTACCAGGTTTTGCTGAGTTTTTTTCTCATTCCGGGCAAAATCTCAACTTGACCATCCGTCCTGCACGCACTCCAACTCTCATCAACGGGGGTTTTTCACTCTTATTAAGGGTTTGAACGAAGTAAGGGGGTTAAAAAAGCCCCTTGCTCCGTCCCAGACTAAGAGTAATAAATTTTATACCCATTTCCCAAAAATATACACTCAAAAAAACGTGTTATAACTATTATAAAATAATGCAACTAATTATTTTGCTAAAAAACACCTGGTTTGGGAGTAAATTTAATTTCATAGAGCTTACTAATCTCAAAAACATAATTTTTAAACTTTAAGAATTTGACAGGCTTATTTTTTTAAAATTTTTCTATTAAATCGCTAAATAAATCACAGTTTATCCGAGTAGGTGCAGGAGATTTGGGATCATTTGGATCAAAAAGCGCCGTACAATCAGCCAAATAGAGAGGGAAAAAGATAAATTTTTGGCTAAATCACATAAAAACTAAAAGTTGTATTATTGCATAAAAATTGTATTTTAAACATAAAACTTTGGTTTTTTTATCAAGCAAACAACCAGTTGGTAAGAGTTGAAACAAATTTTTATATTTATTTGGCGCGGGTTAGAATAGTAAAAAATAGCTTTTAAAAAAAAGGAACACGGAGATGTTTAGAAAACAGACTTCCTCTTTGTCGTTAGAGAAAATTCTAGAAAAAATTTCAGAAATTGCACTTCAACTCAACGAGTTCGCGGAGCTAGAGACAATTTTACAATGTGCGGTAGAAGAAACCAGGGTGCTGCTGCAAAGCGATCGCGTGATTATTTATCGCTTCCTACCGCATAGAGATGGCGTAGTATTTTCTGAATCGGTTGATGCCAAGTGGCCGCAAATCCTAGGAAAACAGATTTACGATCCTTGCTGTGAAGCTACCTGGGTAGAGCGTTACAGCCAGGGACAAACGAGCAGCATTTCTGATATTCACAGCGGTTCTCTTCAAGCTTGTGATGTCGAATTGCTCGATCGCATCCAAGTTCAGGCAAATTTAGTTGTGCCAATTTTGCTCAGCATTAAACAACAGCCATCTCCAAAGCTTTGGGGGCTGTTGATTGCTCATCAATGCCAAAGTCCGCGTCCGTGGGAACCTCTCGACTTTCAGATCGTGCAACACGTTGCATTGCAGCTCGGCTTAAGGATGCGGCATCTGGAATCTAACCACCCAGTGCTGTCGCCAAATCAACCGCCGGAACTCCAAACAGAACCGAATCAAACTGCGACCCATACAGAAAGCGCGTCAAGAGTCAATCATCAAAATTGCCTGCAACCAGACTTTGCCTGTTCCCTGAGCGGGGATATTGTGCACCTCAAAGCCTTTGACTTGTTGCAAAACCCGATCTGGATATTGGATATTGAGGATTGGCAAATCCGGTGGGCTAACCAAGCCTCATTGTACCTGTGGAATGCTTCGACGTGGCAGCAACTCGCGAGCCACAACTTTAGGGATATGTTGTCAGAGTTTACTCGGATTCGCTTGCAGAGCTATCTGCAGCAGTTTGAGCAAGGTCAAACCTTGTCCGAGCAGTGGACGTTTTATCCGGGCGGTGAGCGTGTTTCTGTCGGCTGTCGGTGCTCTGGCATCAGAATTGATAGCGGGCGTTTGGCAATCCTGGTCGAGGGTAAGGTTGAAACCGCTCATCAAATCGAACCGGAAACCCTGCGATCGATCGAGGCACTCCGATACACGACGTTCATAGTTTCGCTATATACCCTCGAAGGGGTGCCGCTGCTGCAAAACCCGGCGGCCTTGTGCTGTTATGGGGATATGCAGCCGCCTCACTCTGCGACAGACAATGCTTTTCTGAGCCGCTTTGTTGACTCTCAGGTAGGAGAGCGAGCAATGGCAGTTCTTAAGTCCGGTGAGGTATTTAGCACGGAAGCTCAAGTGATTACTCTGGCGGGAATTCGCTGGCACCGGATGGACGTGCGATGTACCAACGATCCGGTAACAGGCAACCCGATGTTGCTCGTGAACGAAAAGGACATTACCGACCGCCAGCAGACAGAAACAGCCCTGCAAAAGAGTCAAACCCGGTTGTCAGAAGCCCAGGGGCTTGCCCACATCGGTAACTGGGAATGGGACGTGATTACGGGTAAAATTACCTGGTCTCCCGAACTCTTTGAGATTTTGGGACGCGACAGAGCCCTGGGCGAACCTACCTATGAAGAAAACCTGCGGCTTTACCATCCCGAAAGTGCCGAACAGCTACACCTGGTAGTTCAACGAGCACTCACTCGCGGAGAGCCTTATCTATTGCGCCTCAGAATCGTGAACCCGAATGGTTCTATCCGCCATACCGAAGCCAGAGGACAGGCCGAACTTAATGCAGAGGGAAAAGTCATTCGGTTGTTTGGTACATCCCAAGACATTACTGATCTTGTCCAGGCGGAAACAGAACTCAGAGAAATGAGTACAGCTCTTGCTAATGCAGTTGAGGGCATCTCGCGGCTGGATATTTTCGGACGGTACATCACCGTTAATCAAGCCTACGCGAATATAGCAGGTTATCAGCCTGAAGAAATGGTGGGTATGAATTGGCAGAAAACAGTTCATCCCGAGGACTGCGACAGGATGATAGTGGCTTATCAAAAAATGCGAGCCGAGGGCCGAGTGGAGGTTGAGGCCCGCGGTATCAGGAAAGATGGTTCGATTTTTTACAAGCAATTGGTGATGTTGGCAGCCTACGACTCGCAGGAGCGAGCGATCGGGCATCACTGTTTTATGAAGGATATCACCGATCGCAAGCAAGCAGAAGCAGCATTACAAAAAGAGTTTCAGCGTCTGGGTATGGTGATTGCTACCCAACAGGAAATCGCCATCCGCAATCCCAATCTCGATGCAGTCATGGCTGTGATTGCAGAGAGGACTCAAGATTTGACCCGCGCCGATGGATCGGTGATTGAAATGCTTGAAGGGGATGAGTTGGTGTATCGAGCAGCGAGCGGTATCGCCAGCGCCTATGTGGGATTACGGATGAAAGTAGGGACAAGTTTATCGGGAAAATGTATTGAGACCGGCCAAATAATGCTTTGCGAGGATTCAGAAACAGATGCACGGGTAAATCTGGCTGCCTGTCAGCGGATTGGTCTCCGGTCAATGCTGGTTGTTCCCTTATTCTATCAGGACGATCGGGTTGGGGTCTTAAAAGTGCTTTCAGCTAAACCCTCTGCCTTTACAGAGTCAGATATCCAGACTTTACAACTCATGGCCGGGTTTTTGGCGGGTAGCCTCCATCTGGCTTCAGAGTTTGATGCCAAAAACATTCTCCTGAGTCAATTACAGGAAAGCGAGGAACGGTATCGTTCTGTGATTGCGAGCATGACAGAAGGCGTCGTACTTCAGCTAGAAGACGGACAAATTACTACCTGTAATGCTAGTGCCGAAAGGATTCTAGGGCTGACCTCCGAACAAATGATTGGCCGTACATCCATAGATTTAGACGGGCGAACCGTTCGGGAAGATGGCTCCCCCTTCCCTGGCGGACAGCATCCGGCAATGATCGCCCTCAGGACGGGACAACCGGTATCAAATGTGCTGATGGGGATTCACAAATCGGATCGAACGCTGACTTGGATTTCGATTAATTCTCAACCGCTGTTCCATCTCAATCAGTCTCAACCCTATGCAGTAGTGACGACTTTTGCTGATATTACAGAACGCAAGCGGGCCGAGGAGATGCTCAGACACCGGGCGGAACAAGAAAGATTAATTGCTACGACAGATGGGTTAACACAAGTAGCAAACCGCCGCTGTTTTGATGAGCGATTGCAGTCGGAATGGCACCGGCTGATGCAGGGGAAACAACAGCTTTCGTTGATTATGTTGGATGTAGATTATTTCAAGCGATATAACGATTGCTACGGACATCAAGCTGGGGATACTTGTTTGGTGCAAGTGGCGAAAGCTGCTGCGGCCTCGGTTAAACGTTCTACCGATTTGTTCGTGCGCTATGGGGGCGAAGAATTTGCTGCTATCCTGCCGAGTACGGATGCTGCAGGGGCGATCGCGGTTGCTGAGTCGATACGTCAGGCAATCCGACATTTGGCAATTCCTCACGAGCAATCTGATGTGAGCGCGATCGTGACTGTTAGCATGGGAATTGCGACTGTGATTCCCTGCTTGGGAACATCACCGGATGAACTCGTTGCCGTCGCCGATCGAGCATTATATGATGCGAAACGACAAGGGCGCGATCGCTACAAAAGCGCAAACCCCATGACGGCGGCAGATTTCAATGCAGTTGTAGAATAGGCAAAAGGTAGGTATATCCTAGACAGCGCCTATAAAAACGGGACCCAATGCCTGGAAGTATTGATATATGGTTATTTACCTGATCCGGCACGGTATCGCAGCCGCACCCGAAGAATATGACACAGACTCAGAACGCCCGCTGACTAAAGAGGGCGATCGTAAAACCAGGAAAATTGCCCAGCGGCTGTACGAACTCGAAATTCAGTTTGACCTGATTCTCACCAGTCCCCTACTGCGAGCTCAGCAAACCGCGAAAATCCTGCAAACCGTCGGTTTGAGTTCCAAAATAGAAGAATCCGCCGCCCTCGCACCTTCAGGAGAAATCGGGAACTGGCTGGAGTGGTACAAACAGTGGCAGGAAATAGGTAGCCGCAGCTTGGCCCTGGTGGGCCACCAACCAGACTTAGGCCACTGGGCAGAAACTTTGCTTTGGGCTCGATCGCAAGATGCCCTGATTCTCAAAAAAGCAGGTATCATCGGCTTAATCCTCCCGGAGACCGGCTCCCCAGTGGGCCGCAGCCAAATGTTTTGGCTGACTCCGCCCAAGTTTTTGCTGCACTAGAAACAGCGAACCGCCCCGACATTAACAGGACGCGCCAGCCCTCTTAAACCCTCATTCTGGGACGGAGAAACCGGATTTGAGGGGCGACAATACCCAGCGGTGCGATCGGGCTGTCTGTTGAAAAACCCGGTTTCTGAACCGCAATTAAATGATTATTTGTCAACACTGTGACACTATCTTCGTTTCTGGTAATGTACTTTTAGTAGATTGAACTCACACAAAACGGTATCGCAATGGTCGTCGGCGAATTCAAACCAGGTTTAGAAGGTGTTCCCGCCACCTTGTCCAGCATTAGCTACGTCGATGGACAAAAAGGGTTGCTGGAATATCGCGGGATTAGCATCGAGGAACTGGCACTGAAAAGCTCCTTTCTCGAAACTTCATATTTATTAATCTGGGGGGTACTTCCGACAAAGGAAGAACTCGAAGCTTTCGAGCATGAAATTCGCTATCACCGCCGGATCAAATATCGCATCCGGGACATGATGAAATGCTTTCCAGAAAGAGGACATCCCATGGACGCCCTGCAAGCTTCAGCGGCCGCCTTGGGCTTGTTCTACTCCCGCAGAGCTCTGGCTAACCCAGCATACATTCGAGAAGCTGTAGTGCGGCTGCTAGCAAAGATTCCCACAATGGTAGCAGCGTTCCAGCAAATGCGGCGCGGAAATGACCCGGTGCGACCGAGGGATGACTTGGACTACTCGGCTAACTTTCTTTATATGCTCAACGAGCAAGAACCCGATCCGCTGTTAGCTAGCATTTTTGACACTTGTCTGACTCTCCACGCTGAACATACAATTAATGCCTCTACATTTTCGGCAATGGTAACAGCTTCGACGCTGACAGACCCTTACGGGGTAATTGCTTCAGCAGTTGGCACTTTGGCGGGGCCGCTGCACGGGGGAGCTAATGAAGAAGTGATTGATATGTTGGAGCAAATTGGTTCGGTAGAAAACGTGCGGGCTTTTGTCGAGAAGAGCGTTGCAAATAAGGACAAAATCATGGGTTTCGGTCACCGAGTTTACAAGGTGAAAGATCCGAGAGCAACTATTCTTCAGAGGTTAGCGGAACAGTTGTTTGAGAACTTCGGCCACGACGATTATTACGACATTGCTGTCAAGTTGGAAGAAGTGGTTGAAGAGAAATTGGGTCACAAAGGAATTTATGCAAATGTAGATTTCTATTCTGGTCTGGTTTACCGAAAAATGGGAATTCCGCTGGACTTGTTTACACCGGTTTTTGCGATCGCCCGTGTTGCTGGCTGGTTGGCCCACTGGAAGGAACAGCTAGAGGCAAACCGCATTTACCGCCCGACTCAAATATATACGGGGACTCACGGTGCTCCTTATATTGCGATCGAGGACAGACGGCCATCCTAAAGCACAATTATCAACCCAGATCTGTAAATGGCGGGAAGAATTTTTTTGCTTTCGTGAAGTGGTCAATTAAAAATTGCTTTCGCGTTTCGAGTCAGGAAGCAATCTCTGTCTGCCACGAGCTGCCCTGCTGGGTTGTACCCCTCTTGTATATTCTGCTGTTTGTTGGCGACAATATTAACAAGTGACGATTTTCAGGAACTCCGGTCCTCAGGCTTGCGGGTCTGAGGTTTTTTATTGCAATATTACGAATAGCTTTCGGTAGGCTGCTGCGCGCGCACCCTAGTTGTATTTACGCTTCGCTTGTATAGTATTAGGTACAAAGTGAAGATGCGCGATCGCATTTAAATTCCTCCCACTTTTAGTCGTCAGAACATCTATGGTTTACAGCAACAGCGAAATTGAGGGCAAGTCTTTCTACCAATCCGAACCCTTGATCGCCCGCTTGAGAGGGATTATCCGAGATTATCCCGAAGGCGTTATCAAATGTCTTGATAAAAAGTACGGTTATGCAATAGTTTTGAGCTATAAACATGATTGTACCGCAACTGCGATAGAATTATAAATTGTAACGCAGCGCGCAGCTTGATCGGGACATTTTTCGCTTAATACATTCCAATTTCCCGTCACGATATACTTTGCAGAATGAGAATTAAAAAGATCGAGTTAAAGAACGGTTATAAACGATTTCACCATTTAACCATAGATCTCGGTGATAATCCAAAAAGAATTGTTGCATTGGTTGGGCCTAATGGTTGCGGGAAAAGTAGCGTTCTTGACGGGATACTTTTCCGCAATCACGCACATGAGGTAATTGGTGAAAAGGGCAATAAAGATTATAAATATCATTCCCTGTACAAAGCCCCAAACTTTGACTACCAAAACATAGTAATTGATTTCGTCGAAGGAGCATTTCAAGACGTTTGGACGGCCAGACAGCGAGAGGGAAAGTCTAAAACTCTCATTTCATTTAGAAGTCCCTATCGTTACAACAGCAACCTTAACGTAACCGAATCAAGAGCTATCAACGAAATTCGTCTAAATACTTACGGGGCAAGTCTATCCTCTGATTTGGATGACAAGATGGAACAAAATTATAGACGTTTGAATATAAAATACAATAAATATTTGAACGATCAGGATTGCAAGCCTAGCGAAGCAAAGCAAAAAATAATCGGGGATTTGAATAATGCAATCAAAAATTGCCTTGATTTGAGCGTCACCAGTATCGGTAATATTGAGGCTTCTGAGGGTACATTATATTTCACTAAATCCGATTATTCGCGGGAATTTGAATTCAATGTTCTCTCTTCTGGCGAAAAGGAAGTTGTAGATTTATTACTCGATCTGTATTTGAGAAAAGACGATTTCGATAACACAATTTTCCTCATTGACGAGCCAGAGTTACATATCAATACATCAATACAGAAAAAGTTGTTGTTAGAAATTAACAAATTAGTCGGTGACAACTGCCAAATATGGGTAGCAACACACAGCATAGGTTTTTTGCGAGCATTGCAGGATGAATTGAAAAATGAGTGCCAGATAGTTCATTTCCCAGCAGGAGTAAATCTGGCATCAACACCGCAAACGATTACTCCAGCAGAAAAAAGCCACTCGAAATGGCTTGAAATATTTGAAACAGCACTTGACGACCTAACAGGTCTTGTCAGTCCGAAACGAATTGTTTACTGTGAAGGCAGAGATAGGCCGGGTGCTCATGGACAGGAAAGAGGACTTGATGCGAAAGTCTTCAATAACATTTTTGCTGACAAATACCATGACACCTTGTTTATTTCAAGCGGCGGCAACACAGAACTCGATCAACGTAGCGAAATTGCCATCGCAATTTTAACAAAAGTATTTTCAGAAATTGAGATATTGGTTCTAAAGGATAGGGACATTTCGTCAGGTCAACCAAACTCGGAGCAAGACAGACAAGTATATCTACAGAATAACCACCAAAACCATAGGGTTATTAAGCGGTGGGAACTTGAAAACTACCTTTATGATAAGGAAGTTCTAGCTAACTATTGTTCAGCCAATGCGTTGACTTTCAACGAGCCGGAATATGATAATTTGGTTGACGACATCGTTAATCAAAATATCAAAGATGAAACTGGTAAGATTAAGTCAATTTGTGGAATTACCACAAGCATTAATCCTGAGAAGTTCAAGATCACACTTTCAAAATATATAAAGGAAAATATGACTACCTATTCAGAGTTAGAGAGATGTATATTTGACAGGGCATGATTGTTTGTTCAGAAGCTATACCCTAATTTTATCAAACGTAGCCAATTAACAGGCTCAAACTGCGTTACAACAAGGCGCTGCACCAGATCGCCTACAGTTCGCTTGTTCCTCGCTCCCTTTCGGCGGCGGGTGAGCTTGGTCGTTATGCCGAACCGATCGCTCTGTTTAAGTTATCTGTTTTTAGCAGAGATTAAGCAAGCAAAAATAGTTGGCTTCGTTGTTGAGTTCGGAGAGGTTATGGGCGATCGCCCTCTAAAACACATCAAATCATTTGGGAATATTTGTAGTTGGGTGAAATAGCGATCGCCTAATCGCAAACTTGAGAAGATGATTGTTGAGGCGATCGCCCGTTGTGCAAGATTACCTAGATTTTCTCGAAGAATTAGCAGCCGAGTACAGCAACACACCGTTAAACGCAGCAGACAAAAACTATGCAACCGAGGTAATCAGCCGCCTAGAATCTCAACAGTCATTAGAAGGCCGCCCAGTTAAAAACCCACCGATTATTACTGCCAACATCACATTTGCTGCCGCCTGTCAAGTTCTCATCCCCGATGCACCTTGGCGCAAAGATTATACCAATTTTCAAAAATCATGCAACAGTAGCTAGGGCTGACAAAATGTAATCCCATCCAGTTATAGATGCTATT